>NZ_QAJB01000218.1:0-4174 GCF_003061325.1 Microbacterium sp. HMWF026 | reverse complement strand
AGCGCGACACGCGGGCGCGGCCCCCGCCGGCGCGGCCGGCGATCTCGAGGGCGCCCACCGCGTGCGCCGACAGGCGGTAGACCTCGACGTCGTCCTCGATCTGCAGGCCCAGCCAGCCCACGCGCACCCAGCCGCGGCAGATCTCACGGGCGGTGCCGGCGGGGATGCGGCGGTCGTCGTCGGTGTCGATGCCGGCCGCGCGCAGCTCGTCGATGGCCTCGGCGACCTCGACGTGCGCGTCGGCCACGGCCACGGCGGGACGGTCGGGGGTGAAGACCACCGACAGGACGGCGACGACGAACGGCGCGAAACGCCCGTGCAGCAGGTCGAGCGTCGGGTTCTTGAACGCCGTCGCCGAGCGCAGGTATGCGGCTTCGGCTCGGGTGCGGGTCACTGAGGGGAGTCTACCGGCGGCGCGGCAGTGGCCATGGCCGGTGACGGGCCGGGCTGCCCGCGAGCGAGCGGGTGATCCCGGGATCCGTCAGCCCGCGCTGCACGCGTACAGGGTCGCGCCGGTGACCTTGTTCACCTCGCCGCCCTCTCCGGGGTCGCCGAAGTCCCACGACCGCACCTCGCGGCATCCGGGTCCCGTCGCCACCTCGCGCACGGGGTCGCCCTCGGGGGCGCCGTCGGCGACGACGAACAGATGCGCCCCACCGGTGCGCAGCGACCGCTGCAGATCGTCCGCGGTGAAGACGGGGACGCGGCCGCTGTAGCCGCCGTCGGTGAGCACGCTCGCCCCGGTCGCGTCGATGACCTGCGCCGACAGGGCCCACGAATCGGTCGTGAACAGCGGGGTGCCCTCCGCTCCGCCGCCGTTCTCGCGCGCGGCCTCGACGAGCTGGGCGACCGCGGGGGTCATCTTGGCGGAGCCGCCCCACATCGCCGGGCTCGAGACGGCGAAGGTCTCGTCGGGGTGTCCGCCACGCGCGGTGACGCCCACGTAGGCGTCGCCGCCGCTGCCGTCGCGGGCGTCGTCGAGCACCTGCAGGCTCGTCGCGACCGGCAGGCAGAGCAGGGCGATGGCGAGGCCGATCGCGCCGGCGGCGCGGCCAGCACGACCCCCGCGCACCGCGACGACGATCCCGAGCGCCAGCCCGACCGCGCCGACGGCGATGGCCGGGGCGAGCAGCACCAGCGGCAGACCCGCGGTGGGGATCAGCACCGCCCACCACACCGCCTGGACCACGACGACGACCGGGAGCACGAGACGATGAGTCGGCCGCGGCGCTGCGAGTCGTCGCACGCCCTCGCTCCAGGCCTGGGCGGCGAGCAGCGCCAGGGGGACCCCGAGCGCCGCGACGTACGCGGTGTGCGGGACGCGCGTCAGCGTCAGCACGAGGGCCGCCGTGACCAGCCACACCGCGAGCGCGAGGGTGAGGGCGAACCGCTGCCGGCGCGCGGGGGAGCCGGGGCGGCCGCGGCGCGGGCGGAAGCCCCACACGCCCAGCGCGATCCCCGCGAGGGCGGCCGGGTAGAGCCACCCGATCTGGGTCACGAGGGGCAGCTGCAGCAGTTTCAGCGCGGACGAGCTCGCGTCCGTCGAGGCGGCCGCGTGCGACGACAGCGCGTGCGCCAGAGCAGCGAGGGTCGTGCCGACCCCGCCGGTCGAGGTCGACGAGCCCACGCTCCCCGGCCACGCGCCCGCCGCGAACCGGTCGATGCCGTTGTAGCCGAACACCATCGCGAACACGTCGTCGTCGGTCGATCCGTCGACCCACGGGCGGGAACCGGCGGGGACCAGCGCGATGACCGCGATCCCGGCGATCGAGGCCAGCACGGCGGCGCCGGTCACCGCGCCGGCGCGCGCCAGGCCCCGGCGCCGCCCGACCGTGGCGACGAGCGTGCCGACCACGAGCGCGGGGAGCACGAACCAGGCGGCCATCATCTTCGCCTGAAAGCCGACGCCGACGACCAACGCCGCCACCAGCAGCGGCCACGACCGCGCCGTGAGCACCGCGCGCTGCCACCAGACGACGGCGACCGCGAGCGCCATCGTGAGCAGTCCGTCCTCCATGGGGTGGGCGAACATCGACACGAAGACGGGCGTCGATGCCGCCGCCGCCGCCGCGACCAGGCCGAATCCGCGGCCGCCCGCGCGCAGACCCACGACCGCGCACGCCACCACCGTGACGACGCCCTCGATCACCTGGGGCAGGGCGATCGCCGAGATCGACATGCCGAAGAGACGGATGCTGAGCGCCTGCGGTACCGCGAAGCCGCTCAGCTTGTCGAGGGTCACCGTCGCCGCCGGGTCGAAGGCACCGAACAGCAGCGCGTGCCACGACTGCGACATCGACCGCGCCGACGCCTCGTAGAACGAGAAGTCCCCGCCCCGCGCCAGGTTCCAGCAGGTCAGCAGCGCGAACCCGGCGACGATCAGACCGAGCGCGACACGCGCCCACCACGGTTCGCGCCACCAGCGCGCGAGGGGGACGGGATTCTCCACGCTGCACAGCGTCGCGCGGTCAGGGCGGCGGCGGGTATCAGCCGGGTATGAGCCCGCTGTGCGTCTGGCCGCCCGGAACGCTGCGGTGACGGCATCCGTTCCCGGCGGGTCGAGACGCCGGAATCCGCCGCCCGCGGCGAACGCGCGGGCGACGGATTCCGGGTGAGGGGTCGATCAGATCTCGGAGCGCGGCCCCGGCACGGTCTTGTTGAAGCCGGTGACCGGCTCGTTCTCGTCGAACGAGGCGATCGGGCGGCGGAACCCGCGCGTCAGCACGATGAGGTAGACGACGCCGATGCCGGTCCAGATCAGACCGCCGATCAGCGCGTGCATATCGAGGTTCACCCACAGCAGCCCCGTGAGCACCATGCCGATCGCGGGCATCACGATGTAGCGGGCGATGTCGCCGGGGGTCTTGCGCAGCCCCTTGCGGACCGCGAACCAGGCGATGACCGAGATGTTGACGAAGGTGAAGGCCACGAGCGCGCCGTAGTTGATGTACGCCGCGATCTGCTCGAGCGTGAAGGCGATCGCCAGCAGGCTCACCACCCCCACGATCACGATCGAGAACGTCGGGGTGTGGGTCTTCGGGTTGATGAAGCCGAAGATCCGCCGCGGCAGCACGTTGTTGCGGCCCATCACCATGAGCATGCGCGACACCGAGGCGTGCGAGGCGAGCCACGACGCCAGGGTCGCGGCGAACCCGGCGGCGGTCAGGACGGCCTGCAGGACGGGGCCGCCGACCTGGACGCCGATCTCGGGCAGCGTGCTGTCTTCGATCGCCTCCTGCGGGAACGCGGTGGAGTCGGGGAAGCGCAGCTGCGTGACGTACGCCGCGACGAGGAAGATGACGCCTCCCGCCACCAGGGTGAGCAGGATCGCGCGGGGCATGATCTTGGGGGTCTTGGCCTCTTCGGAGTACATCGACACCGCGTCGAAGCCGATGAACGAGAAGCACACGACCGTCGCGCCGGCCAGCACCGCGCCGAACTGCACCTCGCTGTGGGCGAAGGGGGCGAGCGAGACCGCCGTCCCCGCCCCCGCGCCGCCGACCAGCTGCACGACGACCATGACGACGAACACCGTCATGACGAGGATCGAGAACACGAGCAGGATCATGTTGACGTTCGAGGTACCGCGCATCGTGAGGTAGATGACGCCGGTCACCCCGGCCGTGAAGACGACCACCCAGATCCACCCCGGAACGTCGGGGAACAGCGCCTCCATGTAGCTGCGCAGGATCAGCGCGTTGACCATCGGCAGCAGCATGTAGTCGATCAGCGCCGTCCAGCCGACGACGAAGCCGACACCGGGGTGGATGGACTCGCGCGCGTAGGTGTACGCCGAACCCGCGCTCGGGATGACGCGGACCATCTTGCCGTAGCTGATCGCGGTGAACACCAGCACGACCAGGGCCACGGCGTAGGCGGCGGGGACGACGTTGTTCGTCTTCTCGGCGACCAGGCCGAAGGTGTCGAAGACGACGGTGGGGGTCATGTACCCCAGGCCCAGGCCGACGATCGACCAGAGTCCGAGGGTGCGGGCGAGCTTCGCGCCCGAACTCGTCTGCGCGGCGGTGGCGGCGCGGGTGTTCTCGTTCGTGGCTCCTCCTAGAGGGGGGCGGGTCGCGCGGACGCGACGTGCGGATGATGTCGGGTACAGCATCGGAGCGCCGCTCGATCGAGCGGGGTCTGGAGGGGAGCGGGCGCCCCCGTGGGGTGGAGA
>NZ_QAJB01000217.1:1456-11995 GCF_003061325.1 Microbacterium sp. HMWF026 | reverse complement strand
GCCGTGGGCCTCGCCGACGTCGGCGACCGACGTCCGGCGCAGCTGTCGGGGGGCCAGCGTCAGCGCGTGGCGATCGCGCGCGCCCTCGTCCACGACCCGCGCGTGCTGCTGGTCGACGAGCCCACGAGTGCCCTGGACACCGCCCGCGGCGCCGAGATCATGGCCCTGATCGCGCGGCTGACCCGCGAGCGCGGGACCGCGACGCTGCTGGTCACGCACGACCTCGTGCACCGCGACGCTCTCGACGAGATCGTCGAGGTGGTCGACGGGCGGGCGTCGCTGCTCACCACCCGTACGCGTTGAACCACTCGCGACGCTGATCGGCTTCGGCGCGCGACTCGTCGCCCCGCCACGAGTCGTGCGCCGACAGCGCGTCGTTCTCGTCGAGCGTCACGAACGCCCAGCACACCGGGCACACCGCCCGTCCGTGCGGGAATCCGTCCGGCAGGGCGGGGGCCGAAGCCGCCGGCGTGCCCGCCCCGGCGCACGCGGGCGGGTCGGCCTGCAGATCGCTCCACAGCAGTCGTCCCCCGGTGCGATGATGCAGACCGCGGTGACCGTCCTCACGCGTGCAGATCTCGCCGTTTCTTCGGCTGAGACACAGTCTCCGGGCGGCGCCCGGCAGATGCGCCAGTGTTCGCGTCATCCTTCGATTCTCGCCGTTGCGAGCGCAACGGGGGCAGGTGCGGGATGCGCACGGGGCGGTGTGGTCCGGTGGGGAAAGGTTCGGTGGTCATCGCCGACCACCACCGGTACGACGAAAGAGCATGTCGACCTCCTGATGGTTCGACCATCCGTCATGAACCGGCCGGAGCCGAGGGGGTTGACACCTCGCGAGACGGTGCTAGGCATACCCCGTGGGGGTATGCTGACGGGATGCACGGATACGAGGGCCACAAAGAGGACCTTCTCAAGCGCCTGCGCCGCGCCGAGGGACAGGTGCGCGGCATCGCCCGCATGGTCGACGACGACCAGTACTGCATCGACATCCTCACCCAGGTGTCCGCTGTGACGAAGGCGCTCGAGAACGTCGCCCTGTCTCTGCTCGACGACCACCTCTCCCACTGCGTCGCCGAAGCGGCCTCGCAGGGCGGCCCCGTCGCCGAAGAGAAGCTCAAAGAAGCCAACCAGGCCATCGCGCGCCTGGTCCGATCCTGAGGAGACCCCATGACCGAACAGCGCATCGACCTCGGCCTCACGGCATCCACCCCCCGGAGCGGGGGATGCGGCGACGCGTGCGGCTGCGGGCACGGCGGTGGCGCCGCCGCGACGACCTCGGCCGCCACGTCGTCGGCGACCACCCGAGAGCTCCGCGTCGAGGGGATGACGTGCGCCCACTGCGTGAGCGCGGTCACGCAGGAGCTCAACGCCGTCGACGGCGTCGAGGTGCTCGATGTCGACCTGCACGAAGGGGCCGTCTCGACCGTTCGCGTAGCCACGAGCCGCCCCGCGGACGACGACGCCATCGCCGCCGCCATCGACGAGGCGGGCTACACGCTCGCACCGTGATCGCACCGACCCGCTCCCCGTCGACGCGTAGCCGGTGCCACCGCGCCTCTCGCGGTGAGGACCGGGTCGAGAAGAAGCGGACCTCCTCCCCGCCACGGCTGGGGGAGCCGGGGGAGGGCACCGAGACGGGGAGAAGGTCCGCGCTGGGGGAAACCGCTACAGCCGCTGCGCGAACCGCACCATGGCCCGCGTCTCGGCGTTGGGGATGTCGCCTTCCGACAACCACTCCCCGAAACCGGCCCGCTGCGTCCAGTCGTCGTGCAAGTCGCCGATACGGGCGACGAATTGCGCGGCGAGCTGCGCGGACTCGTACAGGTCCTGGTCGGGGTTGAGCGCACTCGCCCCCACCACGACCCCCCGGATGCGGGCGGAGTGACCGTGGCGGAAACCGCCGTGGGCCACCAGGTGGGGATCGGTGATGTAGGCCTCGCCGTAGTCGTAGCCCACGCGGCGATGTCCTCCGGCCTTCGCCGCCGCGTTCGGCAGGAAGTAGTCACCCTCGCCGATCACGATCGCGGCCATGACCGCGTCGACGTTGTCGACCCACGGACCCACCGTCGGATCCATCACGACCATGGCCAGGCAGTCCCGCGGGTAGACGCCGCGCGGTGCCTCTGCCGCGTCGAGTGCGTGATGCGCCCGGATGCTCTCCGCGCGGTGCGCGCCGAGCTCCCACAGCAGCTGCGCGAACGCCTCGGCGTCGAGCAGGTGTCCGTAGGGGTGGCGACGCACGACGACGCGGACGTTCAGACCGCTCGGCGACGTCGACGCCACCTCGGCACCCTGGATCACCACCGGTCGCCGATCTGCGGCGCGATGAGCTCGGCGTAGACCGCGGCGATGTCGGCCTGCACCTCGGCGGACAGCGGAGCGGCAGCGGCGGCCTCGGCGTTCGCGTGCGCTTGGGCGGCGTTGCGCGCACCGGGGATGACGGTGCTGATGCCCACCTGATCGATGACCCAGCGCAGCGCGAACTGCGCCATCGTGACCCCCTCGGGCACGAGCGGGGCCAGGCGACGGACGGCCTCGAGACCCGTCGCGAAATCGACGCCCGCGAAGGTCTCGCCGATGTCGAAGGCGCTGCCGTCCCGGTTGTAGGTGCGGTGGTCGTCGGCCGCGAAGGTCGTGTTCTCGTCGTACTTGCCCGACAGCAGTCCGCTCGCGAGCGGGACGCGGGCGATCAGTCCGACCCCCGCGGCGGACGCCGCCGGCAGCACCTCGGTCAGCGGACCCTGGCGGAAGGCGTTGAAGACCAACTGGACGGTGGCCAGGCGCGGACGAGCGATGGCGGCGAGTGCCTCGGCGCGGGTCTCGACGCTCACGCCGTAGGCGGCGATCCGCCCCTCGTCGACGAGGGTGTCGAGAGCGTCGAAGACCTCGTCGTCGGCGTACACCGAGGTCGGCGGGCAGTGCAGCTGCACGAGGTCGAGAGTGTCGACCCGCAGATTCTCGCGCGAGCGGTCGACCCACGCGCGGAAGTTGTCGAGGGTGTAGATGTCGGCGCGCTGCGGCATGACGCGGCGACCGATCTTGGTCGCCACCACGATGTCGTCGTAGCCGCGCGACTGCACGAACTCGCCGATGACCTTCTCGCTGGACCCGTCACCGTACGCGTCGGCCGTGTCGAACAGCCGCACTCCGCTGTCGTAGGCGGCATCCAGGACGGACAGAGCGTCCTCTGTCGAGACGTCGCCCCAGTCCGCTCCGAGCTGCCAGGTTCCGAGGCCGACGACCGAGACGTCGCGTCCGAGACGGGGAATCCCGCGGTTCTCCATGAATGTGTTCCTCCGTGTTCGCGCGGCACCGCGCCGCACGTCACCCACCCTGGAGGACGGCCCGCGGCCGCGTCCAACAGGGCGGAACGAAGGCATTCATCGAGCGGATCGTTCAATCGACCGGGGTCAGCTCCTCGACCGCCTCGGGCACGCCGACCGCCTGCGCGCGGAGCTGATCGCGCAGCGCGCGCGTGGCCGGGTTCGCGCCGACGCGCACGGCCACGCAGACCTCCCAGACGGGCATGGGGTGCGCGATCGGCGTCGCGGCGAAGTCGACGGCGCGTTTCCTGGCGATCGCCTGCGGGACGATTGCGATGCCGAGGTTGACGTCGATGAGGTCGAGCAGGGTGTGCACGTCGTTGACCTCGAGGTCGGGGCGGTAGGCCAGACCCCTCTCCTCGAACGCGCGAGCGGTCAGCACCCGCGACGACGCGCCCTCCTGGAAGTCGACGAACGTCTCGTCGACCAGGTCGTCGAGGGCGACGTGTCCGCGCTGCACGAAGGGGCGCGAGCGGTGACTGAGCACGACGAGGGGCTCGCGGCCGAGCGGCGACAGTTCGATGGACGCCGGCGCGGCCTCGGTGGGCACCACGATCGCGGCATCCACTCGTCCGTTCGCGACCTGCGTCAGCAGGGGGCCCGAACCGTCGACCCGCAGGCGCATCTCGACCCGGGGATGATGCTCGCGGAACACGGCGAGCTCGTTCGCCAGCTTGACCACGCCGGGGCACGACTCGGTGCCGACGCGGACGACACCGCCCAACTCGCCCGAGGCGGCGTTCACCGCGGCCTTGGCGGCCCCCGCTCCCGCGAGGAGCGCCTGTGCCTCGGGCAGCAGCGCGGCCCCCGCGGGGGTCAGGGCGACGTGGCGCGTACTGCGGACGAACAGGCCGACCCCGAGCTCGGACTCCAGAGCGCGGATCGAGGCGGAGAGGCCGGATTGCGACATGCGCAGATCGAGCGCGGCGTTGCCGAAGTGCTTCTCCGAGGCGACCGCCACGAAGTGCTCCAGTTGGCGTAGTTCCATGAGACGACACCTTTCGCGACCGTCGGGTTCCGGTCTCGATAGGACCCTACTGCCGCGGGGGACGATGCGGAGATGTCCGCCAGGCGCAGCGTGCAGCGAACGCGCGACGCGTCGAACCTCGCCTCAGCGCGCGCGACGCACGAGCACGTCGACCGCGGAGTGGAAGGTCAGGTGCTGCGAGATCTCGACGGCGCGGTCGTAACGCGCTCCCCCGAGGGCGACGAAGACGGCGCCCACGACCTCGACGTAGCCGCACACCTCGCCCGCGCGGGCGACCTCGTAGAGGTCGGGGTCGATGCGCGTCCAGGGGATCTCGCTGATCGCCGTGGCCGGCGCCGTGGCGGAGAGGATGTCACGACGCGTAACCGGGCGACCGAGGGGCGCTTCCATGACCATGTGGGACTCCTTGGGTCTACCGGATATCCCCCACTGTGCGTCAGTGCCGCATCGGTGCCGACGGGGTTGACGCGGCGGCGGGACGGCGTTAGTCGCACGAAACGGTCGCGTCAGACGGCGGACCTCGCGGGGCGGCCCCGACGCGGGCGCTCCTCCGACAGACCGAAGGGCGAGACGCCGGCGACGATCCGCTCCACCTCGTCGAGCCAGCGCAGGTCGGCCTCGAGCCGTGCGCGGCGCGCGGCGTGCACGATCGCGAGCGAGACGGCATCCCCCTCTTCTCCCGCCGTGGACGCCAGCGCGTGCTGCACCGCCGCGCGCTGCACGGACAGGATGCCGTCGACGTCCGCGCCGGGAAGGGTCACCGCGAGCGCGATCTTGAGAGCGACCTCGTCGCGCCCCTCGGCGAGCGAGGCCGTCGAGAGCCACTCGCGGGCGGCGTCCCGACCGGCGGCCGTGGGGCGCCACAGCACGCGCGCCTCGTCGTCGACGCCCGCGCCCTCGACGAGCCCGTCCCGCTCGAGGCGCTCGAGGGTCGTGTAGACCTGCCCGACGTTGACGCGCGCACCCGTTCGCCGCTCGTACTCCGCGCGCAGCTGGGAGCCGTAGCACGCACCGCGATCGAGGATCGCGAGCAGGCTCTGACGCACCGACATTCGGCCTCCGGACCGGTGTGACGAAAATGACTTCCTCGGTAAGCCCCAGGGTAGACGGCGCAGGTGCTTCGACGGCGAATGATCGACCGGCGGCGGTTCGCGACCCCGGCGTACCATGTGGTCTGACCACATAATCCGGTTCGATCGGAGGCTCCCGATGGAGTGGCTCGACCCCCTCGCCCTCGCCCGCTGGCAGTTCGGGTTGACGACGCTCTACCACTTCCTCTTCGTGCCGCTGACCCTGGGCATGTCGCTGATCGTCGCAATCTTCCAGACCACCTGGTACCGCACCGGCGATGTGCGGTGGCTCCACCTCACCCGCTTCTTCGGCAAGATCTTCCTGATCAACTTCGCCATGGGCGTGGTGACCGGCATCGTGCAGGAGTTCCAGTTCGGCATGAACTGGTCCGCCTACTCCCGCTTCGTCGGAGACGTCTTCGGGGCTCCGCTGGCCTTCGAGGGGCTGCTCGCCTTCTTCCTCGAGGCGACCTTCATCGGCCTGTGGATCTTCGGCTGGGACAAGCTTCCGCGCCTCGCCCACCTCGCGAGCATCTGGATGGCCTCGATCGGCGCGACCCTCTCGGCCTACTTCATCATCGCCGCGAACGCCTTCATGCAGAACCCCGTGGGTTATCAGATGTCGGCGGACGGCCACCGCGCCGAACTCGTGGACTTCTGGGCCATGCTGACCAACCCCGTGGCGCTGGCGGCGTTCCCGCACACCATCTTCGCGGGCTGGATGTTCGCCGCGATGGTCGTCGTCGCCGTCTCGGCCTGGCACATGGCCCGCGGGCGCAACACCGACATGATGCGCAAGACCCTGCGCTTCGGTCTCTGGTCGACGCTCGTGTCGTTCATCCTCGTCGCGATCGTAGGCGACCAGCTCAGCCTGGTGATGGTCGCGACCCAGCCGATGAAGATGGCCGCGGCCGAGGCGACGTTCAACACCGTCTGCGGGCAGGACGCGTCGTTCTCGATCTTCACCCTCGGCACCCCCGACGGTACGAGCGAGCTGTTCAGCATCCGCGTGCCGTTCCTGCTCAGCATCCTGTCGACGCACTCGCTCGACGGCTGCGTCGAGGGCATCAACGACCTCAACACGCTCTACAGCCAGCAGATGTTCCCGCAGTTCGCCGACCAGGTCGACGGCAACTTCGCCCCCGTCCTGTGGGTCACCTACTGGGCCTTCCGGTGGATGATCGCCCTCGGCGGCATCGCCGCCCTGGTCAGCGTCGCGGGCCTGTGGGTCACGCGCAAGAAGGCCACCCGCCCCGTCGCGCCGTGGATGTGGCGCGTGGCGATCTGGGCCGCTCCCCTGCCCATGCTCGCCAGCCTGGTCGGGTGGGTCTTCACCGAGATGGGCCGCCAGCCCTGGATCGTCTTCGGCCTCATGCTCACCCAGGACGGCGTCTCACCCAGCGTCCCGGGCTGGAGCGTGCTGATCTCGCTGGTCGCCTTCACCCTCGTCTACCTGAGCCTCGCCATCGTCGAGTTCGGTCTGATCGTGAAGTTCGCGCAGAAGGGCCCCGACCCCCTGCCGGACCCGGATGCCGAGCACGACGACTCCATCGAGAACACCCCCACGACGGTCTACTAGGAGCTCATCATGGATCTCGCGCAACTGTGGTTCTGGATCGTCGCCTTCCTGTTCGTCGGGTACTTCGTCCTGGACGGGTTCGACTTCGGCGTCGGCATGTCCCTTCCGTTCCTCGGCAAGGACGACATCGCCCGCCGGCAGATCATCAACACCATCGGTCCCGTGTGGGACCTCAACGAGACGTGGGTGATCGTGGCGGGAGCGGCGCTGTTCGCCTCGTTCCCCGAGTGGTACGCGACCCTCTTCAGCGGGTTCTACCTGCCTCTGCTCGCGATCCTGCTCGCGCTCATCGCCCGCGGAGTGTCGTTCGAATACCGCCACCAGCGCGACTCGCTGCGCTGGAAGCGCTCGTTCGATCGCATGATCGTCGGCGGTTCCGCGGTGCCCGCGTTCCTGTGGGGTGTGGCGTTCGCCAACATCGTGCAGGGAGTGCCCCTGGATGCCGACCACGAATACGCCGGCACGGTGCTGACGCTGCTGAACCCCTACGGCATCCTCGGGGGCCTGACGACCCTGACGCTGTTCTTCACCCACGGCGTGTACTTCGTCGCCCTGAAGACCGACGGACAGGTCCGCGCCGACGCGCGGCGTCTGGCCGCCCGCTCGGGGGCCGTGACGATCGCCCTGGCCGCGCTGTTCCTGGGCTGGACCATCGTCAACGCCGCCAACGCGCAGGCGCCCCTGCTGCTCGGCGTGGTCGCCCTGGCCGGTGTCGCCGCGCTGACCCTGATCGGGTCGTGGGTGGCCAACCTGCGCGACCGCGAGGGCACCGCCTTCGCCCTCGGTGCCGTCACGATCGTCGCGGCGGTCGCCGCGCTGTTCTTCGCCCTGTTCCCGAACGTCATGCCCTCGACCCTGGCGGGCGGCGCGAGCCTGACCATCGACAACGCCTCCAGCACCGACTACACGCTCACGATCATGAGCTGGGCCGCGCTCATCTTCCTGCCGCTGATCCTCGCGTACCAGGGGTGGACCTACTGGGTGTTCCGCAAGCGCGTGACCCGCGCGCGCATCGAGAAGGCCGCGCTCGTCGCGCACTGAGTCCCGCGTCATGAAACCCGTCGACCCCCGACTGCTGCGGTACGCCACCGCCTCGCGCGGCTTCTTCGCCGTGACCGCGGCGATCGTGCTGGCGCAGACGGGCGTGATCGTCGGGTTCGCCTGGACGCTCACGACCGCGCTGGTCGGCGCGATCGAGGGCCGGCCGGTGGGCGAGCTCTGGGGATACGTGGGGGCGGCGGCATCCTTCGCCCTCCTGCGGGGTCTGCTGATCGCCGCCTCGGAGCGAGCGTCGGCGCGCGGCGCGGCCTCGGCGTCTCGACAGTTGCGCGAGGCCCTCGTGACGGCCGTCGCGCGTCTGGGCCCGCGCTGGCTCGGTGCGCGCAACGCCGCCACCCTCGCCGTCACGGCAGGGCACGGCCTCGACGCGCTGGACGCCTACTTCGGCCGCTACCTGCCACAGCTGGTGGCCACGGCCGTGATGATGCCGATCCTCATCGGCGCGATGACGCTCGCCGATCCGCTGTCGGGCCTGACGGTGGTGCTGACGATCCCGCTCATCCCGCTGTTCATGGTGCTGATCGGCCTGGCCACCCGGGGCGTGCAGCAGAAGCAGTACGCCACGCTCGGCCGTCTCGCCGCCCGCTTCGCCGACACCGTCGACGGGCTCGGCACGCTCACGGCCTTCGGACGCCAGCACCGCGCGGCGGACTCGATCGAAGCGGTCACCCGGGACTACAAGCGCGAGACGATGACGGTGCTGCGCGTGTCGTTCCTGTCGGGCTTCGCGCTGGAGTTCTTGGCATCCATCTCGGTCGCGATCATCGCGGTGACGATCGGGTTCCGACTGCTCGCCGGCGATCTGTCGCTGCTGGTCGGACTGTTCGTGCTGCTGCTCGCGCCCGAGGCGTACCTGCCGCTACGACAGGTGGGCGTGCAGTTCCACGCGGCGTCCGAGGGCGTGGCCGCGACGGAGCAGATCTTCGACACGCTCGACGCCGCCCGCGGGGACCGGGGGACGGATGCCGCCGCCCCCGCCCGCGGGAGAGCACTCGCGCTCGAGGGGGTCGCCGTGCGTCGCGGGGCTCGTGCCCTGCCGCCGGTGTCGCTGTCGGTCGCACCGGGCGAGGTCGTGTGGGTAACCGGACCGAGCGGAGCGGGCAAGTCGTCGCTGATCGCCGCGGTCCTGGGGTTCGCCGAGTACGACGGGACCGTGCGGCTCGACGGGGTCGCGGTCGCGCACGCGCGCGATGCCGTCGCCTGGGCCGGGCAGCGTCCGGGGCTCATCGCGGGCACGGTGGCCGAGAACGTCGCCCTGGGCGTGGCCCACGATCCCGAGCGGGTCGCCGCGGCGCTGGCCGACGCCGGTGCGGCCCTGCTGGATCCGGCGACGCCGCTCGGCGCGTCCGGTGCGGGGCTCTCGGGCGGTGAGGCCCAGCGCGTCGCGGTGGCGCGCGCCCTGTACCGCGCGCGCACGACGGGGGCAGCGATCCTCGTGCTCGACGAGCCCTCGGGCGCCCTGGATGCCACGACCGAGGCGCACCTGTGGACCACCCTGCGCCGCGAGGCCGACGCCGGCCGTGCGGTGCTGCTGGTCTCGCACCGTCGCTCGGCTCGCGCGATCGCCGACCGCGTGGTCGCGCTCTCGACCGAGGTCGCCGAGCCCGGCGAGGGGACGGAGCCCAGCGGGGCCCCCGCGCCCGCCGAAGCGACCGGGGACGTCGACGAGCCCCTCCCCCTCGCCCGCGGGGTGCGCTCGTGAACGCCCGGGTGCGCGGCATCCTGCGCTCCGCCCTTCCGTCGCGGCGGCGGTTCGCCCCGGCTCTGCTGGCCGGGTTCGGCACGGCGGCGAGCGCGGTCGCCCTGCTCGCGGCGAGCGCCTGGCTCATCGCGCGGGCCGCCGAGCAGCCGCTGGTGATGTACCTGTCGATGGCCGTGGTCGGCGTGCGCGCCTTCGCACTGTCGCGCGGGGTGTTCCGCTATCTCGAACGCCTGAGCGGGCACGACGCCGCGCTGCATCAGCTCGCGGGGGTGCGCGCCGACCTGGTCCGCGACCTCGTCCCCCTGGCGCCCGACGGTCTCGCGCGGTCGAGCCGCGGCGGCCTGCTGTCGAGCGTCGTCGACGACGTCGAGGAGCTGCAGAACCTGCCCCTGCGGATGGTGCTGCCGCTCGTGACGGCCGCGATCACGGCGGTGGCGGCCGTGGTCTTCACGGCGCTGATCTCGTGGCCCGCCGCGCTCGTGCTGCTCGCCTGCCTGGTCGCCGCGTTCGGCGCCGCCGTGGTCCTCGGATGGGCGGCCGGTGCGCGCGCGGAGCGCTCGCTGGCGCCGCTTCGCGCCGCGGTCGCCGACGGGGTGCACGACCTGCTGACGAACCTCGACGTCCTCACCGCCTATGGAGCCCTGGATGCCGCGCGCGATCGCGTCCGCCGGGCGGATGCCGCGCTGCGCCGCGCCGTCGTCCGCGGGGGCGGCGCGCAGGGCCTGACCTCGGGGGCCGTCTCGACCCTCGCCGGCATCGCGTCTCTCGGAGCCCTGCTCGTGGCCGCCCCGGCCGTGACGGGGGGAACGCTCTCGGGC
>NZ_QAJB01000217.1:0-1446 GCF_003061325.1 Microbacterium sp. HMWF026 | reverse complement strand
GCCCGGTACCGCTCGCTCTCGCGTCGTGGCGGCAGGTGCGCTCGGCGGCGGAGCGGATCGCGGATGCCGTGCCGGCGACGGTCCCCGAGGGCCTGCCCCGCGACGAGCCGGCGGCGACCGGTCGCGCCCCGGCCCTGGGTACCGGGATCGAGCTGAGCGGGCTCGGCGCGCACTGGCCCGCCCGCGGCGAAGCCGACGACGACGCGGGGCGCCTTCACGACGTGTCGCTGCGCGTCGGCCCCGGCGAGCGGGTGCTCGTCAGCGGACCCAGCGGCGCCGGCAAGACGACGTTGGCGCACGTGCTCGCCCGCTTCCTGGACTACGACGGTTCGTTCCGCGTCGGCGGGGTCGAGGCGCGCGAGCTCTCGGGCGACGACCTGCGCCGCACGGTCGGACTAATCGAGCAGTCCCCCTACCTGTTCGACGAGTCGGTGCGGCAGAACCTGCTCTTCGCGCGCGACACCGCGACCGACGCCGACCTCTGGGGCGTCCTCTCCCGGGTGGGCCTGAGCGACTGGGCGCGCCAACGCGGAGGACTCGACGCGCGCGTGGGCGATCGCGGCGGACTCGTCTCGGGCGGACAGGCGCAGCGCCTGGCCCTCGCCCGCGCGCTGCTGCGCGGTTTTCCGGTGCTGGTGCTCGACGAACCGACCGCGGGCGTGGACCCCGCGGCATCCGATGCCCTTCTGCTCGACCTGCTCGGCGCGGTCGAGGACGATCAGGCGGCGGTGCTCGTGTCGCACGTCGACGTCCCCCCGGGCCTGGTCGACCGCGAGGTGCGGATGGAGGGCGGTCGCGTCGTCGCCTGATCGCCCGGGCCCGTCGGGCGCGCGGCTCTGCACCTTCGATCGAGTGTCCACGACACCCGGACGGTTTCGCGACGCGTCCGGGTGTTCTGGACACTCGATAGGCCGGAGGGGCGGGTCAGGATGCCGCGACGAAGCGCACGCGATCCGGCGGGACCGACAGGTGCACCACGTCGCCGGCGCGCAGCGCCGCGGCCTCGACCGGCGACACCTCGGCGACGGCGACGTCCGTGACCACGCGCACCCCGGCCGGGGTGGGCTCGAGGTGCGACACCGTCGCCGGCGCCCCTCGCCCGAGGCGCACGTCGACCGCGCGGAAGACCGCGGCCAGCGTCCGGCCGTCCGCCGCCGCGAGCGCGCGCGAAGCGGCATCCGCCGACTCCAGACGCAGGCCCCCGCGCTCCCACCCGCCGTCGCGCGTCGCACCCACGATCCGCTCGAGACCGGCGATCTTCGCCGCCACCTCGGTCGCCGGGGCCGACAGCACGTCACGAACCGTGCCGGCCTGCGTCACGCGCCCGCGCTCGACGATCAGCAGACGGTCGGCGAGAGCGGCGGCATCGACCGCGTCGTGCGTCACGGCGACCGTCGTCACCCCCGCCAGCCGTTCGCGCAGCATCGCCCGGATCTCGGATGCCGT
>NZ_QAJB01000216.1:814-3528 GCF_003061325.1 Microbacterium sp. HMWF026 | reverse complement strand
CAGGCCCATCGCGTCGAAGTCCGTCTTCGCCAGGCGGGCGCCCAGCTCACCGTCACGGGTGACGGTGAAGATGCCCTCGTGGGTTCCGATGAGGAACCCATCGGTGGCGGGGTCATCAACGATGCCGTGCACGTGCGTGAGCGGCTGCTCGGGGTGGTCGTCACCTGTGAGGGACGGTGAACTGGCGCAGCCTGCGAGAGCAAGCGCGACCATGGGGACGAAGGCGGCCAAGGACAGGGCGCGGGTGCGGGAGCCCGGCGCGGTGAGGTTGGTGTGGTGGTGCTGCATGGGGGTGCGTTTCGTCTGATCCGGTGGTGGGGTGCGGTGGCTTTCCGCGCCCCACCACGGGTGATCAGAGAGTGGCCAGAAGCTCCTCCATGGTGGCGATCTCGGACGTTTGCGATTCGACGATCTGGTTGGCCAGGGCGACGGCGTCACTGTTTTGGCCGTTGCCGGTTTCTTCTTGCGCCATCTCGATCGCACCGCGGTGGTGCTCGATCATTTGCTGGAGGAACAGGCGGGCAGCGTCCGTACCGGTGGCCTGCTCGAGCGACTGCATGTCTTCTTCGCTCATCATGCCGCCGCCGTGGTCCATGCTGCCGGTGTCGGGGGCGCTGGCGCCCCAGTCCTCCAACCAGCCTTCCATCTGCGCGATTTCAGGTTCCTGGGCGGCCTTGATCTGCTCCGCCAGCGCGGTCACCCGCTCGTCGATGCCGTCTTTGGCCAGGAGGGTGTCGGACATCTCGATCGCTTGCGTGTGGTGCTCGATCATCATGGTGGCGAACATGACGTCCGCTTCGTTGGCGTCAGCAGATTGCGCGGGGGTAGCGCTGCTGCTGCTTCCGTGGTCCATTCCGGGCATGCTGCCGCCGGAGGTGGTTCCGCCGGAGCATCCGGCGAGGACGAGAAGGCTGGTGAGGGTGAGCGCGGCGGTCGCCGCGGCGCGGGTGTTCATGGTGGTGTTCTCCATTAGTCAGTGATGAGGCGCGACGGTTGTCGAGCCGGAAGGTGCGTTGCCCGCATGGAGGCGGGCGGACGCGTCATCACGTGCGACTGATGCAGAGAACGGTAAGTGAGGGCGGCGGAACCGGGTGGGCCGATGCGGGCGATCGGGGGTGGATCATGGCGAGTACGTCGTCTCGCAGGGTGATCCGCCAGCCGATCCGCAGCCGCGCGAACAGGATCACGCTGACAAGCAGCGCGAGAACGCAGACCATCCAGGTCATCGCGTGATCGTCGCCGCAGTCGGTGCAGCCTGCATGATCCGTGGCGGCGGTGGTGGTGTTCACCGCTGCGGTACCGGGAGAGGCGTCGTGGTGGGCGCTGGGTGGTGCCGGCTCGGCGCTGACGGCCACCGTGCCGCCGTGGCCGGCGGTGGTGGCGTGGGTGTTGAGGGAGTGCATGGCCAGGAGCCCCGCGATGACGGCGCCGACGACAGCCAGCATCATCAGGAGGGTGCGGGTGACCGCGCGCTGGCCACGCAACTGGTGTGCAAGGGCAATCAGCGACATTCTCACCTCCTGATGGATTTCTAGGCTAACTTTTCCCGGCAGTGACGGCGGGCTCTGGACCCGTCGGGGTGGGTCGTTGGTGTGCCGCGGTTACAACGCCGCGAGAAGGTCGGTGCACGCCTGCTCACAGCGACGGCACGCCTCTGCGCAGACGCGGCAGTGCTCGTGCATGTCGGCGTGCTGCTCGCATTCCTGCGCGCAGGAGGCACACGCGGTGCGGCACGCCTCCACAACAGCGCGAACCACATCGGCGTCCACCGTCGTCTGTCGAGAAAGCACCGCACCGGTCGCGGCGCATACGTCGGCGCAGTTGGCGTTCTTGGTGATGCACGTCACCAGCTCGGCCACCATGTCCTCCGACAAGCAAGCGTCGGCACACGCGGTGCAGGTCTGCGCGCACTCGATGCACGCCTGGATACAGCGGGCGAGGGCGTCCGCAGCGTCAATGGTTCCGGCCTTGGGGTGCGTGGTGAGCATCTGGTCAACAGCAGTCATGGTCGCTGGTCCTTTCCCGGGGACCGTCCCCGGCGCCTGCCACGATAAAAGCGGGCGCCGAGCGCGACCCGGGGGTTGCGGGCGCGGGGAAACTACTTCGCGGCGACGGCTTGCGGGCTGAGGTCGAGCCGGCGAAGAAGTTGCGCGTTGAGTGCGACGACGATCGTGGACAGCGACATCAGGATCGCTCCGACGGACATGGGGAGGACGAACCCGATAGGGGCGAGCACTCCGGCGGCGAGGGGGACGGAGACGAGGTTGTATCCGGCGGCCCACCACAGGTTCTGCTTCATCTTCCGGTAGCTGGCCCGCGACAGGTCGATCACGGACAGCACGGAGCGGGGGTCGTCGCTGGCGAGGATGACCCCGGCGGACGCGATGGCGACGTCGGTGCCCGCGCCGATGGCGATACCGACATCGGCTTGCGCGAGGGCGGGTGCGTCGTTCACCCCGTCACCAACCATGGCGACCTTGCGGGATTCGTTCTGAAGCTGCTTGACCTTGGATGCCTTGTCTTCGGGGCGGACCCCGGCGAAGAAGCGGTCGATGCCGAGGTCGGCGGCGACGGATGCGGCAACCGCTTCGGCGTCTCCGGTGATCATGACCACCTGCACGCCCCGCTGGTGCAGCGCGTCGACCGCGGCGCGCGATTCAGGGCGGATCTCATCCGCCAGGCGCAGCGCTCCTGCCATCTGCCCGTCGATGAGA
>NZ_QAJB01000216.1:0-804 GCF_003061325.1 Microbacterium sp. HMWF026 | reverse complement strand
GAACCCGATAGGGGCGAGCACTCCGGCGGCGAGGGGGACGGAGACGAGGTTGTATCCGGCGGCCCACCACAGGTTCTGCTTCATCTTCCGATAGCTGGCCCGCGACAGGTCGATCACGGACAGCACGGAGCGGGGGTCGTCGCTGGCGAGGATGACCCCGGCGGACGCGATGGCGACATCGGTGCCCGCGCCGATGGCGATACCGACATCGGCTTGCGCGAGGGCGGGTGCGTCGTTCACCCCGTCACCAACCATGGCGACCTTGCGGGATTCGTTCTGAAGCTGCTTGACCTTGGATGCTTTGTCTTCGGGGCGGACCCCGGCGAAGTAGCGGTCGATGCCGAGGTCGGCGGCGACGGATGCGGCAACCGCTTCGGCGTCTCCGGTGATCATGACCACCTGCACGCCCCGCTGGTGCAGCGCGTCGACCGCGGCGCGCGATTCAGGGCGGATCTCGTCCGCCAGGCGCAGCGCTCCTGCCACCTGCCCGTCGATGAGGACGTGGAGGATGATCGCACCCTCGTTGCGCCACTCGTTCGCGATCGACCGCTCAGCGGCCTTCTCCTGCTCGAGCATGTAGGGGCCGCCGACCTGGACGGTGCGCCCGGTGACCTGCGCGCGGACACCGACGGCCGGTGACGATTCAAAGTCGTTGGAGGAGGGGACGGTGAGCTGCTTCTCTTTCGCGGCGTTCACGATCGCCCGAGCAAGGGGGTGTTCAGAGTCCGCCTCGGCGGCGGCGGCCAAGGCCAGCAGTTCGTCTGCATCGACCCCTTCGGCAGGGTCGATCGCGGTGACGGCCGG
>NZ_QAJB01000215.1:0-1533 GCF_003061325.1 Microbacterium sp. HMWF026 | reverse complement strand
GTCAGTTCAGCTCCTCGAGGGCCTTGGTCTGTCGGAACCCGATGTACGAGATCACGCCGACGAGCAGGAAGATCACGATCGAGAAGGCGCCGGCGAGACCGAAGTCGCGCAGCTGGCCCACGAATGCGACCTTGTAGACCATCGAGATCAGGATGTCGGTCGCCCCGGCGTTGATGGCGGCGTCGGTGAAGCGCGGGCCACCGCCGGTGAGCATGTAGATGAGGTTGAAGTTGTTGAAATTGAACGCGAATGACGAGATCAACAGCGGCGCGACCGAGACGAGCAGCAGGGGGAACTTGATGTGGCGGAAGATCTGCCACACGCTCGCGCCGTCGACGCGTCCGGCCTCGGTGATGTCGTCGGGGATCGACTGCAGCGCCCCGGTGCACACGAGGAACATGTAGGGGTAGCCCAACCAGAGGTTCACGATGAGGATCGCGATCTTGGCGAGCAGGGGGTCCTGCAGCCACGGGATGCTGGCCCCGCTCAGGATCGTCTGGTTGATGAACCCGAAGTCCTGGTTGAACATGCCCGCCCACACGAGCGCCGAGAGGAACGCCGGGAAGGCGTAGGGCAGGATCATGACGACCCGGTAGTACTTGCGGCTCTTCATTCGCGGATCGTTCAGCACGATCGCGAGGAAGAGCCCCAGCACGAACGTCGTCGCCACCGACAGGAAGGCGAAGACGAAGGTCCAGACGGCGACCGCGATGAAGGGGCCGCGGATGGAGTCCTCGGTGAAGGCGCGCACGAAGTTGTCGGCGCCCACGGTCACGACCCATCCGGGCAGCAGCTCCTGGCCGTCGTCGGCGGTGAACGCCCCCGTGCCGATGTCGCGGTACACCGTGCCGTCGGCCGTGTCCGTCATCGTGTCGGCCGCGGCGTCCCACGTGAGGCTCGAGGTGAACAGGTAGGCGTTCGAGCCGTCGGTCGTGCGCAGGAACCCGTCGTTGGGGTCGTCCGAGATCGGCACGGCGATGGCCCCGATCGCGGCCTGGTTCGCGACGATCCCCGCGAAGTCGAGCGAGGTGTAGCCGTCGGCCGAAACCGCTCGTCCGCCCGCGAACTCGGCATCCACCGGCTCCAACGCCTGTTCGGTGGTGCCCACGGCCGCGTCACCGGTGTCGGGGTCGGTCACCAGGAGCGAGAACACTCCCCCGCTCTCGACGATCGTGACCGGGTAGGTCGCGCTGTCCTCCACGCGCGTCTGCGACTGCAGCAGGAGCGCGTTGACCGCGTCGTCCTTGGTGGAGTTGTGTCCGGAGCCGTAGTTGGTGAACGCGATGTAGACGGTGTACCCGACCACGAAGATCTGGAAGACCAGCAAGAAGATCAGACCGGGCGTGAGGTACTTGGCCGGCAGCAGGCCGGGGGTGAGGTACACGACGTTCACGCCGACCGCGATGATCGCCACGATCGCGGCCACCGCCCACTGACCGGAGCCGGCGAGCATCATCACGGCGTAGAGCGCGGCGGCATCCAGCAGCGCGAGCGCCACGATCTTGACCAGCCACACCTTCCATCCGGCGGAGG
>NZ_QAJB01000214.1:0-13424 GCF_003061325.1 Microbacterium sp. HMWF026 | reverse complement strand
GTGCCGACCACGCGAACGCACGAACGTAGGATGGCAGGCATGATGCGTCGCCGTTCCCGCGAAGCGCGACCGGTCGCCCGCCCCTCGCGACACGGCCGCCACGGTCGCGAGAACCGCAGCCCCGTGGTGCGCCCCCCGCTCCCGCCCATCGACACGCGGGTCGAACGCTTCGACGTCGCCGTCGGCGCAGCCGCGGAGTTCCTCCGGTCGGCCTGGTCGGACCTGCGCGAGGTCTCGTTCGAGATCGGCATCATGCCCCCGGCGGCGGCCGACGGCATCCCGCGCTGGACGGTGCTGCGCGACGAGAAGCGCATCATCCTCTACCGCGTGCCGATCGAGCGCCTCGGGCACCCCCATCACGACGACGATCTGCACCGGCGGATGATGATCGAGGGCGCCGTGTTCCGCGCGGCCGCCGAGTACCTCGACCGCGACCCGTGGGACCTCGGTCCCGAGCGCTTCCGCTTCTTCTGAGCCGCACGTCGCGTCAGCGGCACCTCGGCTCACGCCGGCCAAGCGAGCCGCGTCCCGTCCGCTAGACCCCGGCCCTCCCGACGCCACGGCGAGACGGTCGCCACCGCCTCGCCCACTCCCGTGACGGGCCGGCCGATCGCGGCCCCCGGCCCGCCCGCGCCTAGGGCAGGACGGTCAACGCCGGGGCCGCGGCATCCGCGGGCCACAACGGGTACGAGGCGAGAGCGCCCGTCCCCACGTACGACATCGACGCGCGCACCGGGGCCGTCGACTCGAGACGGTAGACCCCCGCAGCCACCGGGAGGGCGACCGAACCGTTCGCCGCGACCGTCGTCGACGTGGCCTCGCCGCCGTCGGCCGGTGTCAGCGTGACGGCGGCCTCGGCGTCGCCGGCGGCGAGCACGAGCGATGCGCTGCTTCCGGCCCCGTCGGCGACCGCGACGACGGTGGGCGCCGAGATCTCGGGGGCGTCGGCGTACCAGGCGAAGTCGGCGCCCTCGCCGAAGCCGGTGGTCGACCACGTCGCACCGACGACCGGCGCCGTCGCCGAGACGTCGACGGTATAGGCCCCCGCCGACAGGCCCGACAGGTCGAGCGAGGTGGGAAGACCCGCCGTCAGCGGCACGTCGGTGGGAGGGGTCGCGGATGCCGTGGCATCCACCGGGGTCACGGTCACCGTCGCGGTGGCGTCGGATCCGGGCGAGAGCAGTCGCAGCACGGTACCCGCCTGGCCCTCGGCCGAGGTGACGACCTGGACGCCCGGCATGACCAGACGCGTGTCGGCCTGGCGGGCAGGGGCGACCTGGTCGCTGCCGCCGGGCAGCAGGACGCGGGTCAAGCTGGCCTGCAACGAGGCGTGGACCGGGGCGCCCGAGGCCTCGACGCGCACGACGGGGCTCTCCTCGCCGAGCAGGAGCCCCGCGAGGGGCACCACGCGGCGCTGACCGGCCGGGACGACGAGGTTCTGCCCGCTCGGCGGGGTCTGAACCCCCTGCGCGCCGTACACCGACAGCTGGACCGTCGCGGGGACGTCTCCGGGGTTGGCGAGCACGACGAGATCGTTGGCCCCGGTCGTGGTCGCCCCGCCCACGAGCCAGGACTCGGCGAGGGGCGCGCGGCAGGCCGAGGCCGAGAAACCGATGAGGTCGGTCGACGCCACGGTCGCCGAGCCCGCCGCGGCGAGCGGCGTCGGCGTGCGATCGCGCGGGGCCGCGCGCAGGGCTTGGGCGTCGCCCGAGCCGTCGGCGGTCGCTCCCGTCAGCGCGCTCGCCTCGGCGGCGGCGTCGGCGGGACCGCTGACGATCTGCTGCGAGGCCGCGGCGGTCAAGCCGTTGGCGGAGTCGGCGCTGCGCCCGAGCGCGAGGAGCGGGCCGTCGCACGCGAGGAGCGTGTCGCTGGCCTCGGGCGTGGCGTCGACGCGGATCGGCTCCGCGCGGTACTGCGGCCAGGGTGCGGCGATCGCCGCCACCGTACCGAGCACGGCGGCGGTGGCGACCGCGGCACCGGCGACCAGGCGCGCGCTCGTGGCGGCGACGCGGACGAGTCGACGATCGCTCATCGGGTTCCTCCCGGGGTCGGCCCCACGATGCGCGGCGTACGGCGAGCGGTGCGTCGAGACGCCGCCGTCGGGACGGCGAGCAGCAGGGCCACGACGATGACGCCGAGCGAGCCCAGGGCCACGAGGCGCTGCAGGCCCACGCGGTGGTCGTCGAGCGGGGCGCGCGGCGCGACCGCGGCGTTCACGCGCCACAGGTCGCCGCGCGAGGTGGCGCCGACCGGGTCGAGCAGGTCGCGCTGGTCCAGAGACGAGGCGGCGCTCAAGCGGTCTCCGCGGATGACGTCGGACTCCCCGTCGGGCGCGGAGGCCAGCAGGACGAAGGCGATGCCCTTCGCGGCGAGCTTCTCCACGACGTCGGTGGACGAGGGGGTGACGAGGTCGGCCGCCAGGCCCGCGAGCTCGGTGTCGCCCTCGTCGGCCACGGTACGGGTCGCCTGCACCGTGCTCTGGCCCGTCAGCGTCGCGCTGCCACCCCAGACGACCTGCACGCGCAGACCGTCGTTGCGGGGGTCGAGCACGATCGTGCCGATGTCGAGCGAACCGCGTCCCTCGGCCGCGACGTAGGCGGGCAGGGTCGAGACCGGTCCGTTCGTCACGACGGTGCGCCCGCTCTCGGGCCCGGCGGCGGTGGCGGTGAGCGCGGGGGCGACCGCGACCGCGAGCGGCAGGAGCGCCAGCAGGGCGCCGATCGGCCGCAGCGCCGACACCCGCGCGTGCACGCCCGCGTCGAGAGCGATCACGGCGGCGCCCACCAGGCCCACCCAGGCGAGACTGAGACCCGCGCCGGGCCACAGCGCGACGGCGGTGGAGTGGTCGAACGACACCGCGATGCCCACTGCGGCGAAGGCGGTCGCGAGCCCGGTGACCGCGATGACGATCAGACCGGATGCCGCGATCCAGCGCGGGGTGAGCACCGACAGCAGCGCGAGGACGGCCAGCGGCGCGATCAGCAGACCGACCCACCAGACCGTTCCGCCGGTGAGGCTCGCCCATCCGCCCGGGTCCGAGGTCGGGAAGCCGGCCGCGAGCAGGGCGCGTCCGAGCGGGTCGGCAGCGGCCTCGGCGCCCGCGTAGGGAACACCCGGGTCGGCGAGCAGCCCCCAGGGGTTGCCGGCGCGCACCTGCGTCCAGACGAGCGGAGCGAAGACCACCGCCGACGGCACGACGAGCCACACCACGCGCGCGATGCCCCGACCGGCCACCAGGGCGACCACCACGAGCGCGGCCGACCACAGCACGACCACCGCGGGAGCCAGCGAGGGCGCGCACGCGAGCACCGCGATGAGCAGAACGGATGCCGCTCCCGCCGGCGCCCACGAGCGGTGCGCGACACTCGCGGCGAAGAACAGCCACGGCAGCAGCAGGTGCAGCAGCACCGGCGCCGGGCGGCCCTCGTTCAGGGCGGCGAGGAAGGTGGGGGCGAGGGCCCACGCGACGGCGGCGACGATGCGCAGCAGCGACGACTCGGTGACGCGGGTCGCGGCGAACCAGCCGCCGAGCACCGCGAGCGGAAGGGCGAGCACCCACAGCACGACGAAAGCACGCGAGGGGTCGCCGGGCGACAGCGTGCCGATCAGCGCGACGAGCGCCGAGAACGGGTCGGCCGGGCCCACGGCATCCCACCCGAGAGGACGCGCGCCCCACGCCGCGTCCTGCCAGAGCTGGGTGACCGTGGCGCGCAGGGGGACGAGGCCTCCCCCGCCCAGTACGGGCCAGGCGAGCAGCGGAGCGAACAGGGCCGCGGACACCGCGAGCGCGCCCAGCACCGCCCACGCGCCGCCGCCGGTGAAGAAGCGCAGCTCGGAGCGCACGGAAGCGTCGGGATCGGCGACGTCGCCCTCCCAGCGCATGCGCATGTCGGCGCGAGAGACGCGCAGCGGCGCGATGCGCGACCATCCGACGCGGCGCGAGGTGCGGATGCGACGACGGGCGCGCGCGACGGCGGCGGGTCGGGCCATCACCAGCAGGGTGGCGCCGAACTCCGGGAGCACGCGATAGGGCACCTTGGTCACGAGGTGCATCACCGTCCGCCACAGCGCGAGCGGCAGGAACGACAGCCAGTGCAGAAGGACGACCGCCGCCGGGGCGTACACGAGCCGTCGGTGCAGCTGTGCGGTGCGGGTGGCGAAGGCGCGACGGCGCGCGCGTCGGCGACCGCGGGCCATGGCGGCGACCCCGTCACCGGCGACGGCGACGCGGGCCGAGGGCACCAGCGAGACCAGGTGGCCGGCCAGTCGGGCGCGCACGCCCAGGTCGAGGCCCTCGTCGGCGCCGCCGAGGGCGGGGTCGAGGCCGCCCAGGGCCGTCCACGCGTCGCGGCGCACGAGGACGCCGCGGATGTCGGAGCCGAGCACGTCGGCGTCGGTGTCGCGCTGGCCCTGGTCGAACTCCCCGGCGGCGAGCTCGACCGTGTTGCCGTAGCGGTTCATGCTCACGCCGAGCGACAGGATCGACTCGCGGTCGTCCCAGGCGACGAGCTTCGGCGCGGCGACGACGAGCGGCGGCGACAGCTCGAGGGCCCCGGCGAGACGCACGAGGGCGTCGGGGTCGGGCGCGGTGTCCTGCGCAAGCAGCCAGACCGCGTCGCCCGTGAGCCGCGGGGTGGCGAGGGCCGTGGCGGCGGCGAAGGTGGTTCCCGCGGATGCCGTGATCACACCCTCGGCACCCGATGAGGCGGCCAAGCGGGTCAGCGCGGGGTCGGCACCGCAGAGGACGATCGTGAGCGCGTCGACCGGTCGACTCTGCGCCGCGAGGGCGGCGAGGGTGCGTTCCAGGTGGTCCGCGGCGGGCGTGCGTCCTTCGGGACGCACGACGAGGATGGCGTGTACACGGGCGGGCATGACGCGGATCAGCCTAGGCGGGCGTTCTCGCGATCACGGACGCCGCGCCGTCAGGACGAGGATCGTGGACGCGCGGGTTCAGGCGCGACGCTTGAGCTTGCGGCGCTCGCGCTCGCTCAGACCGCCCCAGATGCCGAAGCGCTCGTCGTTCTGCAGCGCGTACTCGAGGCACTCGGACTTGACGTCGCACGAGGTGCAGATGCGCTTGGCATCGCGGGTCGAGCCGCCCTTCTCAGGGAAGAACGCCTCGGGGTCGGTCTGCGAGCACAGTGCGTCGGTCTGCCAAGCGAGGGTGTTCTCTTCGGTGGCGTCGATGTCGCGACGGACCCCGGGTACACCCAGGTCGACCGGATCGACGAACCAATTGTCCGGGACACCGGACCGGTACTGCGACGTCGCCATATCGTCCTCCGCCTCGTTCAAGCCCCCATGACGCGGTTCCGCGCAGTCATAATTACACCCGTGTGATTCGGATTGGTCAAGTCGCGGATCGTAAACCCTCAAGGCCGACGTGAACCTTTACCATGCGCCACGGCGTGTCGCGGGTCATGCCCCCGGCATCGCGATGAAGACCTCGCCGCCCCCGTCGGTGACCAGCGGCGACTCGTCGGGCGTCGCCAGCGCCGCCTGACCGGGACGCAGCGTGATGCGGTCTCCGGATGCGCCGGTGAGCGTCGTCCCGCCGGCCACGCCGAGCACGATCGACACCCCGCCGAGCTCGAGACGCGCGGGCTCCCCGGCGACGAGGTGCCCGAGCGCGAAGTCCGCGATCCCGGGCGCGAACACCTCGGCGCCCGCGCCCGCCGGCGTCGCCGGCAGGAAGGGCGGCTCCGCCGGGCGGAAATCCACCAGCCCCAGCAGCTCGTCGACGTCGATGTGCTTGGGCGTCAGTCCCCCGCGCAGCACGTTGTCGCTCGCCGCCATGATCTCGACGCCCAGACCCGCGACGTAGGCGTGCAGCACCCCCGCGGGCACGAAGATCGCCTCGCCCCGGCGCAGCTCGACCAGGTTCATCAACAGGGCCACGACGATGCCCGGGTCTGCCGGGTAGGCGCGGTGCAGCGACCGCGTCAGCGTCAGCTCGGCGTCGAATCCCTCGGAAGAGGCGGATGCCGCGGCATGCACGATCTCTTCGATCTCGGCGGGACGCGCCGCGCCGAGCAGCCACCCGATCGTCGCACGCAGCGCCTCGGCGGGGTCGTCGTCCGACAGGTGTCCGCGCAGCGTGCGGACGGCAGGGGCGTCGCCGAGGGACTCGACCAGTGCACGCGTCGCCGCGATGTCACGCAGACCCGCGAGGGCGGTGAACGTGTCACTCAGGGCGACGATCACCTCGGGTTTGTGGTTGTCGTCCTTGTAGTTGCGCTCCCCCGCGTCGCGGGGCACGCCGGCTGCCTCTTCGCGCGCGAAGCCCTCGACGGCCTGCTCTTTCGACGGGTGCACCTGGATCGACAGGGGCGCCCCGGCCGCCAGCAGCTTGAGCAGGTAGGGCAGCTTCTCGGGGATGCCGTGCGAAGCCGCCACGGCGGGCAGCCACGCGTCGAGCGTGCGACCCGTGCCGTCGTGCACCTCGGCGGGCGAACCGGGGTGGTCGCCGAACCACACCTCGGCCTCGGGCGCACCCGAGGGTTCGCGTCCCTCGAGGTCGGCGATCAGCGTCGGGCTCCCCCAGGCGTAGTCGCGGGGGGTGTTCGAGAGGGGGATCAGCACACCCGACAGCCTACTTCGCACCTCTTTACCGCCCGAGGCCGCCGGGTAGCCTGATCACACCATGGCGATGTACACGAACCACCCCGTGTCGGCGCTGCCGACGGCGCCGACACGCGAGACCACCGGGCACCTGCTGCTGCGGGCCTGGTGCGTGTTCCTGCTCGTCCTCGCGCTGGGCGGAGTCGGCCTGGTCAACGCCGTCGGCCCCATCGTCACCGCCGTCGTCGTCATCGCCTCGGCGATGGTGTCCGCGGTCGTCTGGCTGGTCTCGCGCCCGCCGCTCGCCGTGCGACGCCTGCCCTGGCTCGCCTTCGGCTACCTCGCGTGGGCGACCGCGTCGATCGCGTGGAGCGCGTGGCCCGCGGCATCCGTGCTCACCTGGCTCCTGCTGGTGATCACGACGTTCCAGGGCCTGTTCGTGGGAGCCGTGCTGACCTGGCGCGATGTCGTGCGCGCGGTCGCCTCGGCGGCGAAGTGGGTCGTGGGGCTGTCGCTGCTGTTCGAGGTCGCCGTGTCGCTGCTCGTGCGGGGCCCGCTGCTGCCCGGCTTCGTGATCCCGTCGGAGGGGACGGACCCCGTCGCCTACTGGTCGCGCGACAATCTGCTCGACGGAGGACGCATCCAGGGCGTGTTCGGTAACGCCAACCTGCTCGCCGCCGTCATGCTCGTCGCCATCATCGTCTTCGCCGTGCGCCTGGCCGCCGGCGCCCCGCGGCGCGTGCTGCTGTGGGTGTGGATCGCGGTGGCGGCGTTCCTGTTCGTGCGGGCGGAGTCGACGACGGCCTACATCGCCGCGGCCTTCGTCGCGCTGGTGCTCGGAACCGTCCTGGTCATGCGCACCGCGCGGCGCCCCGGCGAGCGCACGCGCTGGTACCTGCTGTACGCCGCGATCGGCCTGGGCGGTGGCGCCGCGATCTGGTTCGGCCGCGACGCCCTGTTCGGCGTGCTCGGCCGGGGAGCCGACCTGGTCGGACGCGAGGGCGTGTGGGCGGAGGTCATCGCGCGCGCCGACCAGCGTCCGTTCATCGGGTGGGGGTTCTCGACGCCCTGGATCGCCACCGAGCCCCTCATCGACGGATGGATCGTCGATGACGGTCGCACTGCCGTGCAGGCGCACTCGATGTGGCTCGACGCGTACCTGCAGCTCGGCGGCATCGGCGTCTTCCTGCTCGCTCTCGTCTTCCTCGCCTACGTCTGGCGGTCGTGGTTCTTCGCCGTCGACCGGCCCCGCTGGGACCTGCGCGACGACCGTCCGCACTCCCCGCTCACCCTGCTTCCCACGCTGATCGGCGCCCTGCTCGTGGTGCAGGGGCTCACCGAGTCGGGACCGCTGCTGCTGTGGGGCTGGATGTTCGTGGTGCTCTTCGGCGCCAAGATCAAGCAGACGCCGCTGGTGGGTGTCGGGCCCAGCGAGCAGAGCATCTCGATCGAGCGGGGAGAGCTGGCGAAGCCGTCCGCGTGAGCGCTCACCCGCGGTCATTCGGGGCCGCCGGTTATGATCGTCGAGCCATGACCTCGAACGACGATGCCAACGCCGCCCACCAGGGCGAAGCCTTCGACCCGAAGACCGCGACGATCGTCGTCGTCACGTACAACCGCACCAACCTGCTCACCCGGCTTCTCGAGAGCATCGAGCGCATGGACCCCGCGCCCGGCCACCTCGTCATCATCGACAACGCCTCGACCGACGACACCACCGCGGTCGTGGAGTCCTTCCGCGACCGCGTCCCCACCGAGCTCGTCTACCGCCGCCTCGAGACCAACACCGGGGGCTCGGGCGGTTTCAGCGAGGGGATGCGCGTCGCCTACGAGCTGGGTTCCGAGTGGATCTGGCTGATGGATGACGACGTCGAGGTCGTCCGCGACGGTCTGGCCCTCATGGGCAAGTGGACGCCGCGCTTCCGCAGCATCCAGGGGCGCCGCTACGACTTCGACGGCAGCGAGTTCTACTGGCAGTACCGGGTCGCCGAGTCCATGGCGATCCCGATCCCCTTCGCTCCCGCGAGCTTCGACGACTCCGGCTTCAAGCCGATGAACTCGGGATGCTTCGAGGGCATGTTCATCCACCGCGACATCGTCGCCAAGATCGGCCTGCCCGACCCCCGCTTCTTCATCTACTGGGATGACCAGCTCTACGGCTGGCTCGCCTCGCGCGAGACCGAATCGGTCATCGTGAACGAGTTCGTGCTACGGCGCACCCGCGAGATCAAGCAGTGGGACATGGGCATCCGCCACATGAACGCCTCGAGCGACGCGTACCGGTACTACATCATGCGCAACCGCGCGTACCTGCAGAAGTACTACCGCGCGGTCGGTGTCTACCGCCCGCTCCCCTTCACTGCGGGTACGGCGCTGACCTTCGTCAAGGAGCTCATCCGCCTCGTCGTCGTGGAGCGCAAGGTCACGGGCACGAGCCACCTGTTCCGCGGTCTGCGCGATGGTCGTGCGATCACGCGCGACCGAAGCTGGATGCCGATGCCTCCCCTCGAGAGAGCGCAGTCCGCCTCATAACCACACACCCCGACAGGGAGCAGTGAGGTCGCGCGCACACCTTCACCCTGTCGAGGGTCCTCCTCAGGCGATCTCGGTGATGACGACATTGAGCGTTGTAACCACACTCGGCGTACACATATCCAAGTTATTGATGAACTTCGGGCAGGGGCCCGCACACATCGATGCGGTAGAGGGCGGATTCGCCATCGGTGCGGACGAGCTCGAACAACCCCGCGTGCACCGCGGCGTGCGGACCCGGGAAGTGATTGCCCGCCGGGTCTCCCCCGCCGAGCTCGTGGGGGTTGTAGAGGACGTAGCGCACGCGGAGATCGTCCAACGCCTCACAGACACGGGGATCGGACCCGATCGCCGCGAGCTCCCACGCAAGAACCGTGCGCTGATCGTCCCACTGCCCGTTCACGTGCGGGAAAACCGGTTCACGACCTCCGAAGACCTGCGTCCACGCCGAGCCGTCCCACGGGTCCCCCAGCACCCGCTGGTCCGCCGGGACAGTTTCGCTGATCGCCGACATGAATCGCACCTGCTGTGCGCCCACCACCACCCCCCTCTCGGGGGTCTCCGGCATCCGCAGCACCTCAGCGACCGCGGACCCGAACGGCCCCGCCAGGCTGACCTGTCCGGCGACGGCGACGGCGACGGATGCTCCGATGGCCGCCCCCGCCGCGAGCCGCGGGCGGCGGAGTCTTTCCGCGGCGCGCGAGGCACCCGTCGTGAGAGCGAGTGTGGCGAGGACAACCCCGAGGACGGGGACGACGGATGCCAACCGGTAGCGGTCCTTGTACCAGATACCGGTCGCGAGCTTTGCGAGAACGTCGTCCGAACCCGCCGCCAGCGCGTAGAGCACCACCACGATCACGTAGGCGGCCACCACCCACCGGATCCCCCGAGTCCGCGCCGCAACGATCAGGCCCCCCGCGACGACCACTCCGAGCACGGGAGAAACCCACGGGGCGATCTCCGGGACACCCGTCGGCCACGCCTGCATCACGGCGGACCACAGCGCCTCGGGGATGCTCTGCGTCGCAGCTGCCTGCGGACCGCCGAGGCGCTCGTCGACCGGGCGCGCGAAGACGTCGAGCCGGACGGCCAGGAGTGCACCCGCGGCGAAGACGGCGAGCACGACCGCCGTGAGCCCGAGCGTCGTCAGCACCCTCCGGCGTCTGTCCCAGCGATGCCGATCACCCCACGTCCTCCTCGCCGTCAGCCACAGGCCCGTGGCCGCGGCGGGAGCCAGGAGCACCGCCCAGCTGACGATGACTCGCGGCTGCGCGATGGCGAGCGTCCCGACGACTCCCATGGTGGAGATGACCGAGAGCAGAGTGGCACGCCACTGCCGCATCGACCGGGCCTCGCGGATGACACGGGTGCAGACGATCGGCAGGGCGACTGCGCCCGGAAGCAATGCCGTCGCGAAGAAGGTCGGGTAAAGCGACCCCCAGGTCAGCAGCGCGTAGGGCATCGACCCGAAGGCAACGCTGAGCGGGATGGCGACGGCCGCGCTCCGCCGACGCGACGACCCCGGGACGAGGGTCTGCGCCAGCCACGCGGATCCCGGCGCCCAGACACCCGCGACGAGGACCACCCAGGCTGCATTGGCCGCGACGGGCACGGAGACACCGGTCATCTGGACGACGGATGCCACGAGGACGTGCCACGCCGACGGATAGAACGACGTCGCCTGCCCGGTCTCGATCAGGGTGCGGAGGGTCAGCGACGAAGCGCTGCCGCCGTCGAGGATCGCGGCGATGGCCGCAAGGTGGAAGACGTTGTCGTACGTCTGCGACGGTCGATCCGGATCGGCGACGAGGCGGAAGACGATCATCGCCGCGAGAGCACCGGCGGCGAGCAGGGCCAGGACCAGCCCCGCGTCCATCCATCGACTGGAGGGAACGACCGGCCGGACCGTCCGGCGAACGCCCAGGGCCAGCAGGGCCGCGCCGAGCAGCGCGGGAACGACCGGCTGCCACGGTGACCACGCCACGCCCAGCATGCCGAAGCCGATCGCCGCGATACCCGCGGACGCGGTTCCGGCGACACCGGCCAGGGCGATGCGGGGGATCAGGGTCAACCGCATCGGTGACAGCACCAGCAGTCCCGGGGTGAGGACGAAGACGAGTCCCGCGCCCACCCCCCGAACGAGGTCCATCCACGTCATAGCCGAACCCCCCGCCGCTGCATACCGGTCACGCCGGAGCCAGGTCGGACACGGCCCACGACATGGAACGGGTGTAGTCGGTCGTGAGGTGATTGTCGTCGAAGTAGACGGCGATGTTGCCCACGAACGGTCGGCACAGTCCATCGGGGCAGACGAGAGGCGTCAGATCGACGGCGTGAACGCGATCCCACCGGTCGAGCGGAGCGAGGGGGTTCTCAGGTGCCTGCTGCCCCGAGAGCGGCACCTCGCAGGAGTCACCTGCACCGCCGTGCCCGCACTCCCACATGTCGAAATCGAAGCGGGGATTGTCCCGAACCACCCACACGTCCGCCTCGGTCCGCGCGTGAAGGCGCTCGATAGCCCGTTCCAGACCCGGCGACACGTATTCGGCGTCGCTGCCGGCGACATTCGTCGAGCCGACGGTGACGACGAGATCGGGACGGAGTGCCGTGATCTTGTCGAACGCTCGTTCCCGCCATTCGGCGCATTCTCCCGACGGACGGGTGCCGTCATCATCGAGGCCCAGCGGGCACCCACCCGCCGCAACCACAGTGAGCTCCCACCCCCGCTCGAGAGCGAGCGGTTCGAGCATGCCACCCCATTGCTGGGAATGAGAGTTCCCGACCACCACGACGCGCAGACTGTCCTCACCGGCCCCGGCGAGATGCGCGCAGGTCTCATCCCTGCCGGCGGTGGATTCGGTGCAATCATCGCCGGGCTGGAACCACGGCCAGACCACCTCCGCTTCGGAAGGGCGTGGAGGCGCATCGAAGGGACCCGTGACGGCGCCGGTGAGGACGGCGGAGGAACCCGGGTGGTCGGGGCCGAGCTCGACGGTCGACGACACGGCCGCCTGTCGCCAGATCACGACCGGGGTCACCACGAGAAGGATGCTGGCGACGATCGCCGTCGCCTGCAACGGCCGGCCACCCTCCTTCACGAGGCGTGCGAGCGGAGCATCGACCCACCGTGTCAACGCCCAGGCCACGGCGAGCGATGCCGCCACGATGAGCGTCCCGGCGAGAATGCCCGGCTGATCACGGCCGCTGAGCACGGTCCAGGTGATCAGGATCGGCCAGTGCACGAGGTAGAAGGCGTATGACACCGACGCAAGCCCCCGCAGCGGTCGCGCGGAGAGCAACCGGACGGGGAGGAGCGAAGCATGCGCCTGCCCCCCGACGACCACCAGGGCAGCGGAGACCGTGGGCCAGAGAGCAGCCCAGCCGGGGAAGGCGCCCTCGACATCGAGCACGAGACCGCAGGAGACGATGCCGATGATGCCCGACCAGACCAGCACGCCGGCCGCACGGGGCGTCGGACGCACACGTACGGCTGACAATCCGACGGCGACGAGCGATCCGAGAGCGAACTCCCAGAGTCGCGCGGGCGTGCTGAAGTAAGCGGACTGCTGGTCGGCGGCCGTTGCGATGACCGAGACCACGAAGGATCCGACGAACACCGCGCCGAAGACCCCGGCCGTCGCCTGGACCGCGTCGAGTCGCGTACGCCGCGAGATGCCCGCGGCGAGAAGGATCAGCAGTGGCCACAGGAGGAACACCTGTCCTTGCACCGACAGCGACCAGAAGTGCTGGAGCGGACTGGTCTGATCGGTGCGCGCGTAGTAGTCGACGGCGGCGTCGGCGAGCACACGGTTCTGGACGTAGAAGACCGACCCGACGGCCTGGTCCCAGATCGCCCGCCACCGCTCGGGCGGGTAGACCGCGGCCGCCACGACCAGGACTCCGAGCAGTGTCACCGCCACGGGGGGCAGGAGACGCGAGAACCGGCGCAGCCAGTAGGAGCCGACGCCGAGACCGTCCTGCGTCTGCATGCGGCGGAGGAAGGATGCCGTGAGCAGGAACGCTGAGAGGAAGAGGAAGACGTCCACGCCGCCCGACACCCTGCCCACCCAGACGTGGTATGCCACGACGAGGGTGATGGCCAGCGCCCGCAGGCCGTCCAGGTCGGCGCGTCGCCGGGGAGGTTCGACGACGCCCGACGAGGCGCCGCTGCGGAAGCGGATGCGTGTCGACGCCGTCATCCGGAGCTCCCGAGACGACGCGCCACGGCTTCTCCGACGGCGGCGTAGCCCTCCGAGGTCGCGTGGACGCCGTCGACGGTCCAGGAAGCGATCCACGTGCCGTCGCCTCGACGCATCCCCGCCCACGGGTCC
>NZ_QAJB01000213.1:0-1290 GCF_003061325.1 Microbacterium sp. HMWF026 | reverse complement strand
CGGGTGGTGGGTGCGACGCGCCGGGGGAGGGATGCCGTGGTGCGGCGTGTCGGGGGATGGCCCGCCGTTGTGCTCGGGTGCACGTCGGCCGGGGATGCCGGTCGGGAGGTGCGCGGCGGTGCGGCTGGGCGTGCATAACGGCGGGTGGTGGGTGCGACTCGCCGGGGGAGGGGTGTCGTGGTGCGGCGTGTCTGAGAATGGCCAGCCGTTGTGCTCGGTTGCACGTCGGCCGGGGTGCAGGTGGGGGCGCGTTGTCGGACGGCGAGGACGTCAGCGGCCCAGGTGCAGACCGCGATCGACGTAGGCGAGGATGGCCGCTTCGACGGTCGGCCAGTCGTGCACGATCAACGCGTAATCGAAGCGGAGTGTCACGAAGCCCCACACGGCCGCCCGCGCGTCACGTCGGAGGTCACGGTGCCGCTGGCTTCCTCCCTCGTGGAACGGTGCGCCATCGGCCTCGACGATGAGCCGGTCGCCGATGAGGAGGTCGACCCGGCCCCCCGAGACGACGCGCGTCTGCGTGCGTACGGCCAGCGCGTGCGTGCGGAGTCGCCACCTCATCAACGATTCGAGACCGCTATGGGCATTCGATCGAGCAAAGGCCAGCGCCGCGCGTCCGGATTCGTTGATGTGATCCTTGAGCCAGGCCCGGTCCGCCGCGGTGAGCAGTCGCTTCCGTAGTGCCGACTCCACCGCTACGAAGAACTCCTCGACGCCGAGGCACCTCAGAATCTGGCGAAGGGCCACCGCGACCCCGGGGAGATCGAACAAACGGCCGGTGGGAAGGTCGTCCCAGTGCGGGCGGCACGCGCAATCCTCGTGGGCGTGCGTGTGCCCCGAGCCGTGCATCCACACGTGGACCACGTCGGTCGCGTCCAAGACCCACAGTCCGAGGTGACGAGCCGCCGTCACGCAGGCGAGCGCGCCGCCGTGCCGTGCCGCCGATACGACCGGTCCGCACGCGCCCGCGTCGACGTAGACGCCGCGACGAAGATGGAGCAGCGAGCCCGACGACACGGCGGCGGCGAGGGCGCGGCGCGTCAGTCCCTCTGCGCGCAGCTCGGCGTAGGTACGGACCGGGGTTCGATTGGTGCACATCCCTCCACCATCCGGCTGCGCATCCGCGCCACGGGGCCCGCGACCGATGACTGTGAAGAACCCGCCCCTGGGGAGGGCAGGTCGAGATCACCCCCGACCCTGGTCCTGTCACCCTCCCCGCCGTGCACAACGGCGGGCCGATCGTCCGACACGCCGTGTTCGGTCGCCCTGTCATCGGCGAGTCGTCGAAAC
>NZ_QAJB01000212.1:0-11091 GCF_003061325.1 Microbacterium sp. HMWF026 | reverse complement strand
CACCCAGCGAGGCGGCGGCGGCCTCGTAGCCGTATCCCTCCGCCGCGCACAGCCGGAAGATCTCGCGGTCCAGGTCGCTCAGCCGCTCGACCGCCGCGAGGATCGCCGCCACCGTCTGCGCCTGCACGACCTGCGCCTCGACGTCGACGATCGCGGGGATCTCGTCGTCGAGGGCGGCGTGCGAGCCGTGCCGCCGTCGCGCCCGCAGGCGGTTTTGCGCCTGCAAGCGGCACACGGTGGCGAGCCACGGCAGCAGCGATTCCCCCTCGAGGCGCAGCGACGCGATCTTGCGCCAGGCCACGACGAAGGTCTCCTGCGTGACGTCCTCGGCGTCGGCCGCGTCGCCCACCAGTCCGAACGCCACCCAGTACACCGGGCGGACGTAGGCGCGGTACAGCGAGCGGAACGCGGCCTCGGACCCACCGGCGGCGCGCGCGACCAGCGCCCTGTCGTCGATCACGTCGTCGGTCATCGGCATCCGTTCGGTGAAGGGCGAAGCCCTGCGAGCACTCTCTCACTGAGAAGTGTCCGGCGGGGGCGGATCGTCTCACGAAAGCCGCGCAATGAGCACTACGCGCACAAACCCGTGTTCGGCGGGGGCGGACGGATAAACTCGAGCGTTTCCCCGACGAAAGGCCCCGCGATGGAGCTGCAGCTCGACCCGCTCTTCCAGACCATCACGCTGGTGGTGCTCGTCGTCATCCTGATCGCCGATCTGCTGATCATCCTGAAGCGGCCGCACATCCCCGCGCCCAAGGAGTCGACGCTGTGGGTGGTGTTCTACGTCACGCTCGCGCTGATCTTCGCGGGGGTGCTGTGGATCGTGGCCGGGGGAGAGGTGGCGGGCCAGTTCGTCGCCGGCTGGCTGACCGAGTACAGCCTCTCGATCGACAACCTGTTCGTCTTCGTGTTGATCATGGGGCAGTTCGCGGTGCCGCGCCGCTATCAGCAGGAGGTGCTGATGGTGGGCATCATCATCGCGCTCGTCCTGCGCGGCGCGTTCATCCTGGTCGGGGCGACGATCATCGAGAACTTCAGCCCGATCTTCTACCTGTTCGGTCTGTTCCTCATCTACACCGCGATCCGCCAGGCGTTCCCGGGCGACGATGACGACGACGCCCAGAAAGAGAACCTCATCGTGCGCACGCTGCGTCGCGTGCTGCCGATGAGCGACTCCTACGACGGCAAGAAGGTCATCACGCGCGTGAACGGCAAGAAGCTGTTCACGCCCATGATCATCGTCTTCGTGGCCATCGGCGTAACCGACCTGCTGTTCGCGATCGACTCGATTCCCGCGATCTTCGGCATCACGCAGAGCCCGTTCATCGTCTTCACGGCCAACCTGTTCGCGCTGATGGGTCTGCGTCAGCTGTACTTCCTGCTCGGCGACCTGCTCGACCGCCTCAAGTACCTGCACTTCGGCATCGCGTTCATCCTCGCCTTCATCGGCGTCAAGCTCATCCTGCACGCGATGCACGTCAACGAGCTGCCGTTCATCAACGGCGGCGAGCCCATCGAGTGGGCGCCCGAGATCTCGACGTGGGTGTCGCTCGCGGTGATCCTGGTGTCGATGGCGGTCGCGACGATCGCGAGCCTCGTGGCGGCGCGTCGCGAGCCCTCGGCCGAGGGACGACAGGATGCCGCCGCCCGGGTCGCCGACGAGAAGGGCACCCCCTCGACGGTCGAGGCCCCCGAGCGCGACTGACGCGCGGCATCCGCCGTCAGAACGCGCGCAGGTTGGCCTGCAGGCCCCCGTCGACGTATTCCTCGCGCAGGATGCCGCGACGGCGCAGGATCGGCACGAGGTCGTCGAGCACCCGGTGCACGGTGACCGGGTGCAGGTCGCCCCACAGCAGCACACCGTCGTTGCCCCACTCGCCGAGCTCCTCGATGCGGTCGGCGAACTCGTCGGCGGTGCCGACGAATCCGGAGCCGTCGTTCAGTCGACCGAGACGCGCGTGCGCGGCCAGCAGGGTGCGCAGCGGAGCGTCGTCGTCGTGCTTACCGACGAGGCGGCGGATGCTGCCCTCCGACACGTGCTCGCCGAAGATGCCGCGGTCCAGCGGTGCGTCCAGATCGAGCGCGGTCAGATCGGTCTCGAGGTCGCTCGACTGCTTGCGCGCGATGGCGACCAGAGCGTCGTCATCGGGGTCGGCGGATGCCGCGACCAGACGGTCCGCCTCGTCCGACGACGACACGAGCACGGGCTGGATGGCGAAGAGGATCTTGATGTCGTCGGCCGCGCGCCCGGCGGCCTCGGCGGCGGCGTGGATGCGTCCGCGGTACGCGCGGATGCTCTGTTCGTCGAGGGGCGCGAGGGCCAGCTGCACGTCGGAGTTGCGACCGGCGAACGACAGACCGCGTCCGGAGCCCCCGGGCGACACGATCGCCGGCTCGCCGTCGGTGAAGGGCACGGCGTTCAGCGGCCCGTCGAAGCCGAAGTATTCGCCGCGGTGGCGCGTGGCATCCAGCTTCGTCCCATCGGCGTAGACCCCCGATTCCTCGTCGACGACGAGCGCCCCCTCGCCCCAGCTGCGCCAGAGCTGACGGATGCCGTCGAGCCACTCCTCGGCACGGTCGTACGCCGCGTCGTGCCCGAGCTGCGCCGCGGTCGAGAAGTGGCGGGCGCTGCCGGTGTCGGTGACGACGTTGAGGCCCAGTCGGTGGCCGCTGAGGTGCTGGAGGGTCGCGAACTGCCGGGCAGCGGTGTACGGCAGGTATGCCGCGGGGTTCACCGTGGGCACGACGCCGAGGTGTCGCGTGGCGGCGAAGAGATACGGCGCGAGCAGCAGCGGGTCGTGCTTGGGCCCGCCGAAGGCGTGGCGCACGCGCAGGTCGATCGTCTCGGCGCTGCCCAGCGAGGGCGCGTCCTCGATGATGAGCAGGTCGAAACCGGCCTGCTCGAGGGTGCGTGCGGAGTCCTGATACAGCCCCGGTTCGGTCCAGCGGTGGTTCCATCGCAGGTACGGGTGTCCCCAGCCGTGCGGGCCGAAGCCGCGCGCGAGGAACCAGCCGAAGTGCTGCAGACGGCTCACAGCACGACCGTCTCGCGCTCGGCGACGGGAACCCCCACGAGCGCCTGGTCGAGGTCGGCGAGGATGTCGTCGATGTCCTCGATGCCGATCGACAGGCGGATGGTGCCCGGGAACACGCCCGCGTGCTCGCGTTCGGCCACCGACCGGGCGGCGTGCGAGGTGCTATGCGGATGCAGGACGAGGGAGCGGACGTCGCCGAGGTGGGTCATGTGCGTGATCAGCCGGACCGACTGCACGACGTGGCGGGCGGCCTCGAGGCCTCCGCGCAGGGTCACCGTGAAGACCGAGCCGCTGCCGCGTCGCAGGTAGCGTTCCCCGAGCGCATGGTGGGGGTGCGAGGGCAGTCCGACGTAGTCGACCCGCTCGACCTCGGGACGCTGCTCGAGCCACGTGGCGACGGCGAGGGCGTTCTGCGACTGCCGTTCGACGCGCAGGCTCAGGGTCTCGATGCCCTGCCCGATCAGGAACGCGTTCAAGGGCGACGGGGACGGACCGAAGCGCGGCGCGACGCTCTCGCGGATGTAAGCGCCCCGCGCGCGTCGCCCGTGCTTCTCGGCGTAGCTGGCTCCGCCCAAGCGGTCGGTCTGGACGAGGTGGGGGAAGAGGTGACCGGATGCTGCGGCGTCGAAGCGTCCGTCATCGACGATGACGCCGCCGAGCACCGCTCCCTGCCCGGCCAGGAACTTGCTCGCCGAGTGCACCACGATCGCGGCGCCGTGCTCGAGCGGTCGCAGCAGGTAGGGGGTGGTGAACGTGCTGTCGACGACGAGCGGGATGCCGCCGCGCTCGGCGCCGATCGCCGCGATCGCCGCGACGTCGAGGACGTCGTTGCGCGCGTTCGAGAGCGTCTCGGCGAAGAGGGCCTTGGTCCGCGGCGTGATGGCGGAGCGGACGGCGTCGTGGTCCGAGACATCGACGAAGGTCGTGTCGATGCCGAGTCGGGCCAGGTTGTCCAGCAGCAGGCCGCGCGTGCCCTCGTAGATGTGCTCCGACACCACGACGTGATCGCCCGCGCCCGCGAGGGCCAGCAGGGCGACCGTGACGGCCGCCTGTCCGCTCGACACCAGCACCGCCTGGTCACCGCCCTCGAGAGAGGCGAGGCGCTCTTCGACGGCGTGCACGGTGGGGTTTCCCGTCCGGCTGTAGCCGAACCCGGCGCCCGTGCCGAAGTGCGCGGCCGATTCGTCCAGGTCGCTGAAGGTGAACCCGGCGGTGAGGTAGATGGGGGTTGCTCGCGGCGTCGCGGGGGCGGTGGCGGAGCCGGCGTGCACCTGCCGGGTCGAGAATCCGGTGTCATCGCTCGTGGTCACGGGCGCGCTCCTTCCTGCGGCGTCGGACGCGACCGCGCGGCGGGGGCGGCATCCGAGGGTGTTCGGGTCGGGACAGGTTCGCACGGTCGCGCCCGCCGCGGCGAAGTGTGCGGCGCCGTGTTACGCGAAGAGGGGCGCGGCGGCCGGTGGTATCGTGACCGGGTGCGGATCGCTCGCCTCCTCCTTAGCGGCCGCGACGAGACCTTGTTCTAGGCCTTTCTCGTCGCGGAGTTCGTCGCGGGCCTCACACCCCCTTCCGAGGAGAAACGCCAGACATGAGCACCCCATCGATCGACGCCATCCGGATTCCGGATCGCCCTCGCACCCTGGCCGAGAAGGTCTGGGACGACCACCTGGTGGTCAAGGGCGAGAACGGTCAGCCCGACCTGATCTACATCGACCTGCACCTCGTGCACGAGGTCACGAGCCCGCAGGCTTTCGACGGTCTGCGCGCCGAGGGGCGTCCCGTGCGCCGCCTCGACCTGACGATCGCGACCGAGGACCACAACACCCCGACGCTGAACATCGACAAGCCGATCGCCGATCTGACCAGTCGCACGCAGATCGAGACGCTGCGCCGCAACGCCGACGAGTTCGGCGTGCGCATCCACTCGCTCGGCGACAAGGAGCAGGGGATCGTCCACGTCGTCGGTCCGCAGCTGGGTCTGACCATGCCCGGCATCACGGTGGTCTGCGGCGACAGCCACACCTCCACCCACGGCGCCTTCGGCGCGATGGCCTTCGGTATCGGTACGAGCGAGGTCGAGCACGTCCTCGCGACGCAGACCCTGCCGCTCAAGCCCTTCAAGACCATGGCCATCACGGTCGAGGGCGAGCTCGCGCCCGGAGTCACCGCGAAGGACATCATCCTCGCGATCATCGCCAAGATCGGTGCGAACGGCGGCCAGGGCTACGTGCTCGAGTTCCGCGGCAGCGCGATCCGCTCCCTCTCGATGGAGGGGCGCATGACGATGTGCAACATGTCCATCGAGGCCGGCGCCCGCGCGGGCATGATCGCCCCCGACGAGACGACCTTCGCCTACGTCAAGGACAAGCCGCACGCCCCGCAGGGTCAGGACTGGGACGACGCGGTCGCCTACTGGCGCACCCTGCCCAGCGACGAGGGAGCCGTCTACGACGCCGAGGTGTTCCTCGACGCCGCCGAGCTCGAACCGTTCGTCACGTGGGGCACCAACCCCGGCCAGGGAGTCTCGCTGAGCGACGTCGTGCCCACGCCCGCCGACATCTCCGACCCCAACGAACGCGCCGCCGCCGAGCGCGCGCTCGAGTACATGGACCTCGCCGCCGGTACGCCGATGAAGGACATCCCGGTGGATGCCGTCTTCATGGGCTCGTGCACCAACAGCCGCATCGAGGACCTGCGGGCCTTCGCCTCCGTCATCCAGGGCCGCACCAAGGCCGAGAACGTCCGCGTGATGGTCGTCCCCGGTTCGGCGCGCGTGCGCCTCGAGGCCGAGGCCGAGGGACTCGACAAGGTGTTCGAGGCCTTCGGCGCCGAGTGGCGCTTCGCCGGGTGCTCGATGTGCCTGGGCATGAACCCCGACCAGCTGGCACCGGGGGAGCGCTGCGCCTCGACCTCGAACCGCAACTTCGAGGGACGCCAGGGCAAGGGCGGTCGCACCCACCTCGTGTCGCCGCTGGTGGCCGCCGCCACCGCGGTACGCGGGACGCTCTCGAGCCCCGCCGACCTGGGCCCCGTGCCCAGCGAGACCGTTTCGACCGGGGCGGAGGCCTGACATGCAGAAGTTCACCACCCACACCGGGATCGCCGCGCCGCTGAAGCGCTCGGCCGTCGACACCGACCAGATCATCCCGGCCGTGTACCTCAAGCGCGTCACCAAGACCGGCTTCGACGACGCCCTGTTCGCCAACTGGCGCCAGGATCCCGAGTTCATCCTCAATCAGGACGCCTACCGCTCGGCATCCGTGCTCGTCGCCGGTCCCGACTTCGGTACCGGATCCAGCCGCGAGCACGCGGTGTGGGCGCTGCGCGACTACGGGTTCCAGGTGGTGCTGAGCCCGAAGTTCGCCGACATCTTCCGCGGGAACGCGGGCAAGCAGGGCCTGGTCACGGGCGTGATCTCCGAGGACGACGTCGAGCGGATCTGGGCCGTGCTCGACGCGCAGCCCGGCGTCGAGATGACCGTCGACCTTACCGCGAAGACCGCCACGGTGGGCGACCTCCAGGTGTCGTTCGAGATCGACGATTACACTAGGTGGCGGCTTCTCGAAGGGCTCGACGACATCGGGCTCACGCTGCGTGACGAAGACAAGATCACGCAGTTCGAGGCGCGCCGCGAGGCATGGCGGCCCAGGACCCTTCCGGTCCGCTGAGCCCGATCGACCCGATCGGGTCGTTCTGCCGCCCCTCGTCCACGAAGTGAGGTCCACCCCCCTATGAGCACACTCATCACCGATTCCGGAGACCAGACTCCCGGACAGCCGGACTGGGAGGCGGCAGAGACCCTGACCATCCGCGGCGGGCGGCCCCTGCGGGGCACCGTCGAGGTCAAGGGCGCGAAGAACCTCGTGACCAAGGCGATGGTGGCGGCCCTGCTGGGCGAGACCACCAGCACGCTGCGCGACGTCCCGATGATCAGCGACGTCAAGGTCGTCCGCTCGCTCCTCGAGGTGCACGGCGTCACGGTGACCGAGGGCGACGAAGAGGGCACGTTCCACCTCGACCCCTCGGGCGCCGTCGCCGCGCACTTCGAAGAGATCGACGCGCACGCCGGAGCCTCGCGCATCCCGATCCTGTTCTGCGGACCGCTGCTGCACCTGCTCGGCGAGGCCCTGATCCCGGATCTCGGTGGATGCCGCATCGGCGACCGCCCGATCAACTTCCACATGGACGCGCTGCGCGCCTTCGGCGCTGTCGTCGACAAGAGCTACGAGGGCATCCGCATCACGGCGCCCAACGGGCTGCACGGTGCGAACATCACGCTGCCCTACCCGAGCGTCGGCGCGACCGAGCAGGTGCTGCTCACGGCCGTGCGCGCCAAGGGCGTCACCGAGCTGCGCAACGCCGCGATCGAGCCCGAGATCATGGATCTCATCGCGGTCCTGCAGAAGATGGGCGCGATCATCTCGTACGAGCCCAACCGCGTCATCTTCATCGAGGGCGTCGACAAGCTCGTCGGCTACGACCACCGCGCGATCTTCGACCGCAACGAGGCCGCGTCCTGGGCGTGCGCGGCGCTGGCCACCGACGGCGAGATCTTCGCCAAGGGCGCGCGGCAGCAGGACATGCTGACCTTCCTGAACGTCTTCCGCAAGGCCGGCGGCTGGTTCGACGTCCGCGAGGACGGCATCCTGTTCCGTCGTGGCGACGCGCTCAAGCCCGTCATGGTCGAGACCGACGTGCACCCGGGCTTCATGACCGACTGGCAGCAGCCCCTCATCGTGGCGCTCACCCAGGCTCCCGGCACCTCGACCGTGCACGAGACGGTCTACGAGAACCGCCTGGGCTTCACCGCCGCGCTGAACAAGATGGGCGCCGACATCGTCGTGCACCCCAAGGGTCTGGACAGCGCCGACCGCCGCGTGCCGCGCCGCGACCTCGAGCAGGCCGCCGTGATCAACGGCCCGACGCCGCTGCACGGCGCCGACGTCGAGGTCCCCGACCTGCGCGGTGGCTACAGCTACGTCATCGCGGCCCTCGCGGCCGAGGGCGAGTCCACGGTCCGAAACATCGGCATCATCCGCCGCGGCTACGAGAAGTTCCTCGAGAAGCTCACGGCCGTGCACGCCGACTTCGACGTCGTCGGCTGACGCTCGTGGCCGCCTCGCCTGAGAAGAGCCGGCCGAGCGCCTTCTGGCCGCTCGCGGCGATCATCGTGCCCATCACGGGGCTGTTTGCGCGCATCGAGATCCGCGGGGCCGAGAACCTCCCCCGCGAGGGGGCGTACGTGCTCGCCCCCAACCACAACTCGGAGTTCGACCCGGTGATCGTCGCGGTCGCCGTGTGGCGGCTGGGGCGCGCGCCGCGGTTCATGGCCAAAGAGAGCCTGTTCAAGGTCCCGGTGCTCGGGGCAGCGCTGAAGGCGACGGGAATGGTCCCGGTGCCGCGCACGTCCACGAGCGCGAACCAGTCCATGAAGGCGGCCGAGCAGATCGCCCGCGACGGGCGTGGCGTCATCGTCTACGCCGAGGGCACCCTCACGCGCGACCCCGACCTGTGGCCCATGCGGGGCAAGACCGGCGCCGTCCGTCTCGCCCTCGCCGGCGACCTGCCCCTCATCCCGATGGCGCAGTGGGGCGTCCAGCAGATCCTCCCGCGCTACGGCAAGCTGAAGTTCCCCCGTCGCGCGCACGTGATCGTCGAGATCGGCCCCGCCATGGACCTGTCGGCCTACGCCGACGCGCCGACGCAGCCCGCGACGCTGACGAAGGCGACCGACGAGATGATGAACCGCATCACCGCGATGCTGTCCGGCATCCGTGGTCTTCCGGCCCCGGCCGAACGGTGGAACCCGTCGCAGCACGGGCAGAACGAGACGGGTCGCCTTGAGTCGTAAGAACGTGCAGCCCGTCGCGGGTCCGAAGGTCGCGGTCGTCGGCGCCGGCAGCTGGGGCACGACGTTCGGCAAGATCCTCGCCGACGGCGGGGCGACCGTCGTCATGTGGGCGCGTCGCCCCGAGCTCGCCGCCGAGATCACCGAGTCCAAGCGCAACAGCCGTTACCTGCCCGGGATCAACCTGCCGCGGTCGATGACGGCGACGACCGACCTCGCCGAGGCGCTGCGGGGCGCCGAGCAGATCTACCTGTCCGTGCCGAGCCAGTCGCTGCGCGAGAACCTCGCCGCGATCCGCCCCTACGTCGAAGACACCGACGTGCCGCTGGTGTCGTTGATGAAGGGCGTGGAAAAGTCCTCGGGCCTGCGCATGAGCCAGGTCATCGAGCAGGTGCTCGAGTGCGATCCGGCGCGGATCGCCGTGGCATCCGGACCCAACCTCGCCCTCGAGATCGCCCGCGAACAGCCCACGGCGGCCGTGATCAGCTCGCTCAGCCCCGAGACCGCTGAGGCGGTGGCGCGGCGCGCGCGCAACAAGTACTTCCGTTCGTTCGTGAACACCGACGTCATCGGCACCGAGTTCGGCGGGGTGCTGAAGAACCTCATCGCGGTCGCGATCGGCATCGTGGACGGCGTGGGATACGGCGAGAACACCAAGGCCTCGATCATCACGCGCGGCCTGGTCGAGATGACGGACTTCGCCGTCGCGCAGGGCGCGCAGCCCGAGACGCTGCAGGGTCTGGCGGGCCTCGGCGACCTGATCGCGACGTGCCAGTCGCCGCTCAGCCGCAACAACACCGCCGGCCGACTGCTGGGACAGGGGTACGGCTTCCAGGACGTGGTGACGCAGATGCAGCAGACCGCCGAGGGTCTGGCATCCGTCGCCCCCGTCCTGCAGCTCGCGAAGCAGGTCGGCGTCGACATGCCCATCGTGCAGCAGGTGAAGATGGTGCTCGACGGCACCATGGATCCGCGCGACATCGCGCCGCACCTGACGACAGACGACGACCAGCCGCAGGGCGAGAGGACGCAGAATGACCAGACCGGTGGTGGTGGTGCTCTTCGGCGGGCGCTCCAGCGAGCACTCGATCAGTTCCGCCACGGCGGGCGGGGTGCTGCGCGCGATCGATCGTGACCGCTACCGGGTGATCCCGGTGGGCATCACCCGCGACGGCGCCTTCGTCCTCGAGGACGACGACCCCGACAAGTTCGCGCTGCGCCCCGAGGCCCTGCCCGAGGTGATCGACAACGGAACGCGCGTGCGCCTGCCCGACTCGACGCTGTCGCGCGAATGGACGGTGACGGATGCCGCCGGCGAACGCTCCCTCGGCGAGGTCGACGTCGTGCTGCCGATCCTGCACGGCCGCTTCGGCGAGGACGGCACGGTCCAGGGACTGCTCGAGCTGCTCGGCATCCCGTATGCCGGGGGCGGCGTGCTCATGTCGGCCATCGGCATGAACAAGAACGTCACCAAGCGCGTGCTGCGCTCGGCCAACGTGCCCGTGGTGCCGTGGGTCGCCGTCACCCGCGCCGACCTCGAGCGCGACCGCGGTCTGTGGGAGCGGCGCATCCACGCCCTCGACCTGCCGGTGTTCGTCAAGCCGAACGAGGCGGGATCGAGCGTCGGTGTCACCAAGGTGTCGCGCTGGGAGGACCTGGATGCCGCCCTCGACACCGCCTTCGCCGAGGATGGCCTGGTGCTGGTCGAGAAGGCCATCGTCGGCCGCGAGGTCGAGTGCGGCGTGCTACCCGGCCGCGACGGCGGGCCCGTCCGCGTCAGCGTCGCCGGCGAGATCGTCGTCACGGGTCGGGAGTTCTACGACTTCGAGGCCAAGTACCTCGACGCCCCCGGCGTGGAGCTGGTCTGCCCGGCGGACCTGCGCGACGGCGAACTCGCCGAGATGCAGCGGATCGCGGCGCAGGCTTTCGAGGCGATCGGCGGCCAGGGACTCGCGCGCGTGGACTTCTTCTACACGGGGACCGAGTTCTACGTGAACGAGGTCAACACGATGCCCGGGTTCACGCCGATCTCGATGTTCCCGACGTGCTGGATCGCCTCGGGCCTGTCGTACCCCGACCTCATCAGCGACCTGCTCGAGGCGGCGCTCGAGAGGGCCTGACCCGGTCGCCGGGTGCCTGCCGCGACGTCCCGGCCGCGGTGGGTGTGTGCACAACGGCGGGGTTTTTGTTCGGCGCGCCGTGCGGTGGGGT
>NZ_QAJB01000211.1:0-2860 GCF_003061325.1 Microbacterium sp. HMWF026 | reverse complement strand
TCGGCCTCCTGCAGCTCGACGTACGCGCTCATGGCGCGCTCGGCGTAGCCGCGGGCGAGGTCGAACATCGAGTGGTTCACGGCGTGGAAGTCGGCCAGCGTGATGAACTGGAAGGCGTAGCCGAGAGCGGCCAGGTCGGCCTGGAACGTGGCGATCTGCTCGTCGTCGAGGTGGCGCTTCCAGTTGAAGCTCGGCGAGCAGTTGTAGGCGAGCTTCTTGCCCGGGTAGCGGGCGTGGATCGCCTCGGCGAAGCGGCGGGCCAGCTCGATGTCGGGTTCGCCCGTCTCGACCCAGATCAGGTCGGCGTAGGGGGCGAAGGCGAGACCGCGCGAGATCACGGCATCCAGTCCGGGTCGCACCCGGTAGAAGCCCTCGCTGGTGCGCTCGCCGGTGAGGAACGCCGCGTCGCGCTCGTCGACGTCGCTGGTGAGCAGGTCGGCGGCCAGCGCGTCGGTGCGGGCGATGATCACCGTCGGCACCCCCGCGACGTCCGCGGCCAGGCGCGCGGCGTTCAGCGTTCGGATGTGCTGCTGCGTGGGCACGAGCACCTTGCCGCCGAGGTGACCGCACTTCTTCTCGCTGGCGAGCTGGTCTTCCCAGTGGATGCCGGCGGCCCCCGCCGCGATCAGCGACTGCGCCAGCTCGTAGGCGTTCAGCGGCCCACCGAACCCCGCCTCGGCGTCGGCCACGATCGGCGCGAGCCAGTCCTGCGTGATCTCTCCCTCGGCGCGCTCGATCTGGTCCTGGCGGAGCAGCGCGTTGTTGATGCGCCGGACGACCGCGGGCACGCTGTTGGCGGGGTACAGGCTCTGGTCGGGATAGGTCTGCCCCGCGAGGTTGCCGTCCGCGGCGACCTGCCAGCCGCTCAGGTAGATGGCCTTGAGCCCGGCGCGCACCTGCTGGACGGCCTGGCCGCCGGTGTAGGCGCCGAGTGCGCGGACGTACTCCTCGGTGTGGATGAGGTTCCACAGGTTCTCCGCTCCCCGGCGCGCGAGCGTGGACTCCTCGCGGACGCTCCCGCGGAGGCGGACGACGTCCTCGGCGGTGTACGTCCGCTCGATGCCGTCCCAGCGCGGGTCGTTCTGCCACGCGGCGCGGATCTCATCGGCGGTCTCGGTCTGGTCGCCGGGGCGCAGGGGCTGCTGGGCGGGGGTGGCCTGGATCGTCATGTCGTCCTCCTTCGGGTGCCGGGGCGTCGGTGCCCCGTGCAGACCACTGTCCGCGAAAAACCACCCCCTGCAAGAGGAATGTCGCTGTGAAGATCGACCGATCTTCTGTTCTTGTGAGAACCTTCCGGTATGGACACCGGCGTCTCCCTCCCCGCGGCATCCCTCCCGCTCGACCATGAAGAGGTGGACACCCTCACCATCGGTCGGCGCATCCGGCAGCTGCGCACCGCGCGCGGTCTGACCCTCGACGACCTCGCCGCCGCCGTCGGGCGCGCGCCGAGCCAGATGTCGATGATCGAGAACGGCCGCCGCGAAGCGAAGCTCACCCTTCTCCAGGCGATCGCGCGGGCTTTGGAGTGCCGGCTCGATCAGATCCTGGATGCGGAACCCCTCGACGCCCGCGCGGCGCTCGAGATCTCGGTGGAACGGGCCATGCGGGGCCAGACGTTCCAAGCGCTCGGGATCGAGCCGTTCCGTGTCGGCCGGTCCGTCCCCGACGAGGTGCTGTCCGCGATGCTCGCGCTGCAGGGCGAGATCGAACGCCTGCGCGAGGAGCGGTCGGCCACCCCCGAAGAGGCCCGCCGCGCCAACGTCGCGCTCCGGCGGCTGATGCGCACGCAGGACAACCATTTCCCCGAGCTGGAGCGCGTGGCATCCGGGATGCTCGCGGCGATCGAGCATCCGGGCGGGCCGCTGACGCAGCGCGGGGCGAGCGACATCGCCGCGCACCTCGGGTTCTCGCTGCACTACGTCCCCGACCTGCCGTCGTCGACGCGCAGCATCGCCGACGTGAAGAACGGACGGCTGTACCTGTCGACGCGGGTCGCGAAAGGCGACCCGCGCGCCGCAGTGCTGCAGGCGCTGTCGAGCCGCATCCTCGGCCACGGCGAGCCGACGAGCTACGACGAGTTCCTGCGCCAACGCGTCGAGACGAACTACCTCACGGGTGCCCTGCTCATGCCCGAGGAGCACGTCGTCCCGACCCTGCGCGAGGCCAAGGAACGACGCGCGCTCAGCATCGAGGATCTGCGCGACGCCTACTCGGTGTCGTACGAGACCGCCGCGCACCGCTTCACCAACCTGGCGACGGTGCACCTCGGCATCCCGGTGCACTTCCTCAAAGTGCACGAGTCGGGCACGATCACGAAGGCGTACGAGAACGACGACGTCAACTTCCCCACCGACCGGCTCGGCTCCATCGAGGGGCAGATGTGCTGCCGGCGCTGGACGAGCCGCGTGGTCTTCGACGAGGACGACCTGTTCAACCCGTATTACCAGTACACCGACACCGGCAACGGCACCTACTGGTGCACCGCCCGCGTGGAGCAGTCGAGCGAGGGCGCGCACTCGGTCAGCGTGGGCGTGCGCTTCGACGACACGCGGTGGTTCAGAGGCCGCGACACGACCAACCGCGCCGTCTCGCGTCACGCCGTCGAGACGTGCTGCCGACGAGCGCCCGCCTCCCTCGAGAACGCCTGGCGCGGTCAGGCGTGGCCGAACGTCCGGACCCCGCGCACGCTGCTGGCGACCCTGCCGACCGGGTCGTTCCCGGGCGTCGACACGACCGAGATGTACGAGTTCCTGGAGGCGCACGCCCCGCGGTGACCCCGCCGGCGGGGGGACGCGCGGCGGTTGTGCGGCGGCGGGTGCTGTCGCGGCGGCGGCGGTGGCGGTGCGGCGGCGGGTGCTGT
>NZ_QAJB01000020.1:0-44035 GCF_003061325.1 Microbacterium sp. HMWF026 | reverse complement strand
ACCTGCACCCGCGCCCGGATCGCACCCAGGCCACCCGCCCCGTCGTCGGCGCGGGTCGGGTCGAGGGATGGCGCCGTCGTCAGGAGAAGATCCGTGAGGATGTCGGCGCGGATCTGGTCGGTGGTGCGTTCGTCGTCGCCGGGAATCCCCTCGGCCGTCGAATCCGCCCCGTCCGCGCCCACCGCGCCGACACCGCCGCCGGACCCGCCGCCGGACCCGCACAAAACGGCGCCCGCCCCCTGCTCCCTCGCGTCGATCAAGGACCGACTCTGCTGCGTCAGACGGTCGTAGATGCCCACCGCGAGCACCGTGGGCAGGGTGGCGATGAGGTCGGACATGCCGTCGACGCCCGTCACGATGCGCACGCAGCGGGTCTCGCGGCCCCGCCGGTGCCGTTCGGAGAGAGTGGTCGGCTGCAGCTTCTCGGCGACCGCCGCCAGCCTGGCGCGCAGGCGCCCGGGGCTGAGCTGCGGCCCGAGAGACGCGGCGATCGCGTCGAACTCGGCGCTCCGCTCTTCGGGCAGCGTCGACACGACGTCGGCGATGGCCCGCACGTGAGCCCGGGTGAGCGCTCCCGAGCCCCACGCCGCGAGAGTGACCGGCAGATCGTCCACGATCTGCATCGCGCGGCCGATGTGGGCCTGCACCGTGCGATTGGACAGTCGCTGCGCCGCCGCGAGTTCGGACGCGATCTCGCGCAGCGCCATGTCGGATGCGCGCTTCGTCGGGCGGTCGCCCGCCGCCGCGTCGAGACCGTACTGCCCGAGCGCCGCGTAGGCGCGGGTGCGCCACGCTTCGGCCGCCGCGAACGCCGCGTCCGCCGCGAGCGCGTCGGCGATCAGCGCCTGACGAGTGCGGGACCCGTCGGAAGCGGCAAGCGGAGGAGTCTCGGGTGACATGTCTGCATGCTAGCTCCGACCTCCGACATTGCCCCGGTCAGACGGCCTTTCCTGTGCAGAGATCAGCGCTCGAGCGCCCTGTGAAGGAGGGGCGGGAACCCGGACCGCTCGGCCCGCGAGCCGCCCGACCTATGAATCACGAAAGCGTGCCGTGACCCTCTTCCGCTCCGTTACCTCACCGTTATAGAGTGTGGTCACGGTAGTTGTTTTGCTGTGGCAGCTACCGACATGTGATTGCAGGACACTCTGGTGCAGGAAAGGGCCGGTCGGGAATCTCCCGACCGGCCCTTCGTCCGTCCGCGAACATCCCCATCACCGACCGACCACCCCGCCCCGCCCCGGCGACGCAACCGAACAGCCCGAATCAGGCAGCCCCGGATGCTGACACCCCGACGACACGCGAGGATGAAACCGTGAAGGACGCAGACCTGACCGAACCCGACGGCCGCATCGTGCTGGTGCGGCACGGAGAGACCGAGTGGAGCCGCACCGGTCGCCACACCGGCCTCACGGACATCCCGCTGACCGAGACCGGGGCCTACAAGGCCGAGCTGGCGGGAACGCTGCTCGCGACCCGACGCTACGACCTCGTTCTGACGAGCCCGCTGCAACGGGCCGTTGAGACCGCCGCGCGCGCCGGCTACCCTCGGGCGCAACCCGAGCCGCGCCTGGTGGAGTGGGACTACGGCGCCTACGAGGGCAAGACGACTCCTGAGATCATCGAGCAGGTCGGGCACCCCTGGACGATCTGGCAGGCGGGCGCCCCGGCCGGCGCCACCCCCGGGGAGTCGATCGCCGAGGTCACGGCCCGCGCCGCCTCATTGCTGGACGAACTGCGCCCGCGCGTGCGCGCCGGCGAGCAGATCCTCCTGTTCTCGCACTCCCACTTCCTGCGCGCCCTGGCCGGCACCTGGCTGGGGCTGACCGCCGACGGGGGGCGCTACTTCGTCCTCGGCACGTCGGCGGTGAGCGAACTGGGCTTCGAGCACGGTTCCGAGGTCATCACGCAGTGGAACCACGTGCGCGGACGCTGATGCACCCCGGATGCCGCCGAGTCGACCATCCGAAAATTCATCACGGAAATATAACGACGACCTCTTCCCCTCCGTTACCTCACCGTTATAGAGTGCTCGCACGGTAGTTGTTTTGCTGTGGCAGCTACCGACATGTGATTGCAGGACACTCTTGGTGCAGGGACAAGGGCCGGTCGGAAGCCTCTCCGACCGGCCCTTACTCTTTCGTCACCCGCGGCAAGCGGGATGCCACCGCCCCGCCGGCCCACGCGATCCGGCCGAGCGGGCGGGCGACGGGGCCCGACGCCTCAACGCGACGCGGACCCCGTCCGCACCTGTCACCCGCGGCGAGCGCGCCGCCTCGCGATCGCGAGTCCCGCACCGACGGCGAGCAGCAGACCGGCCCCGAGAGCCCACGGCAGGAGGGCGGCGGCATCCCGTCCCGTCACGGCGAGCGGGGTGCGACCGGAACGGTCCTCGGACCCCCCGAGCGCGTCGGCGGACCCGCTCGAGGACGCCCCCGCACCACCCGAGCCCGGAAGACCCGCCCCCGGCTGACCCGAACCCGGGAGCCCAGACCCCGGCTGACCTGACCCCGGAAGCCCGGTTCCGGGATCACCCGGACCCGGTTCCCCCGGCTCGACCGACGCCGCACCAACCGTGAACAGCGCGACCCGCGAGCGGTCCACCGCACCGTAGGGGTCGGTCGAGCGCACGTACCAGCCGTGCTCGCCCTCGTCAGGCACCGACCAGGTGGCCGACAGGATCGTGCCGCTGGGAACGTCCGAGAACGTCGCGATCTCGGTCGTTCCCAGGACCTCGGCCGAGAACGCCTCGGCGCCCAGCGTCCGCTCGCGCGGCTCGATCCCCAGCTGGTCGTACGTCAGCTCGAACTCCTGCTGCGCGTACGGGTCGTCGGCCGGCCCGAGAAGGCTGGGCTCGTCCGAGTTGTAGCGATCGAGCGACGGCGAGTAGGTGCGCACCATCATGCGTTCGCCCTCGTTGTCGAAGTGCAGCAGTCGCAGATACCCCAGACCGCCCTCGGGCAGTCCCTGGTAGTCGAACAGCATCGAGTACACGGTGCGGTCGTCGACGCCGTCACCGTCGTCATCGAACGCGTCGGTGCGCAAGAAGGCGTCGTGGTAGTGACCCGACATCACCATCCGCACGTTCGGGTTGGTCGCCACGACCTCGTCGAGCACGCGCTGCGGGATGGCTCCGAGCCCACCCGTGGTGAGGATGAATTCGTGCTGGGCGACGATCGCGACGCGATCGGGGTAGCGCTTCAGCACGTCGTTCATCCAGGCGATGGACGCGTCGTCGGGCAGCCACCCGGTGTACAGCATGAGGAAGTCGATGCCGCCGGCCGAGACGAGGTCGTAGTGGCCGCGGTTGTTCTCGTAGCTTCCGCCGTACCAGGGGTTGTCCGCGAAGCGATTCTCGCCGAAGTAGGTGCCGTAGTTCGTGTAGTCGCCGACGTCGTGACCCACGTCGTGGTTGCCGGCCAGCACACCGTAGGGAAGGCCCGCTCGGTCGAGTCGGTCGTACTGCACGGCGGCACGGTCCCATTGGGGGATGACGTCGTAGTCGTCGACGATGTCGCCCGTGTGGAATACGTACTGCAGGTTGAGCTCGTCACGACGGTCCAGGAAGTACGAGTGGATCGCCTCCTGGTGTTTATAGGGCTCACCCGCCATCTCGTTCTCGTTGTAGTACTGGGTGTCCGACTCCCACCCGAGGGTGAAGTCGTACTCCGAGCGCGGCACATCGCCGGCGTTGCGGGGTTCGACCGCGCTGTCACGCCTGCTGCGATCCGGCGCCGCGAAGCCCTCGGAGTGCTGCACGAGCATGCGCACGACCCCGTCGACGCGGTGGTCGTCGACCGAGACCACACCCTCGAGGGTGAAGGCCTCGTCGTCGGCGGCGGCCACGTGGCGAGCCACCTCGTCCCACCCCGATCCATCGGGACGCTGGACCGACAGCACGACCGTTGCACCGGCGTTCGCCCGCCCCGACCAGGTCGATCGCACATCGGCGCCGGCGTCGGCGTCATCCACCGCCACCTCGAACAACTGGTAGGGGAACGCCTCGGAACTCGAGACGTCGGCGGTCGAACCGTCGACGGCGGCGAGGCCCTCGACCTGCTCCCGCGACAGCGTGCGGGCTTCGGTCCGCTCGACGGCGGCGGCATCCGCGACCGTTCCGGACCGCACCGCGACCTCGCCGTCGGCGAGGTCGAGGCGGCGCCCCTCGAGGAACGCCACGTCGAGCGCGTCGCCCTGCGGGTCCTCGACCTTGGCCTGCAGCGTCACGTCGCCGGCGGCGACCTCCGCACCCTCGGCCGGCGAGAGCAGACCCGCACCCGGCTGCTCCGCGTACGTCTCGAAGGTCGCCGTCCACGTCGTGGAGTTGCCCACCGCGTCCGTCGCCACGACCTCGAACGCGTGATCGCCGGCAGCCAGGGTCAGCGACGAGGTCGTGAACGGCAGGGTGATCTCTCGACCGTCCAGCCGTGCGATGGTCGAGGCGACGCCCGAACCCGCGTCGCTGGCCTGGGCGTCTGGGGGGATGCTCCGACCATAGGAATCTCATCGGAGACGCACGTGAACGCCGACGGCCGGCCGGGTGACCGATAGGTGACGCGACGCGCTACCCGCGTGTGATACCCGCGCGCGGGGCTCGCCCGCCCCCATGAGCTCTAAGGTTTAGGGATGACCGATCGACGCCTCGCCGTGCAAGCCTGGGAGAACCTCTTCCGCGCGCAGCACGAGGTGTTCGAGGACATCCGTTCGGACTTCGACGGGACGGAGCTCACGCAGGCCGAGTACGACGTGCTGCTCACGGTCACGCGCGCCCCGGGCATGACCGCGCGCCTGCGCGACGTCACGGGCAACATGCTGATCAGTCAACCGAGCGTTTCGCGACTGGTCGAGCGGATGGTCACGCGGGGGTTGCTGACCAAGTGCGCCGACCCCGAGGACGGTCGCGGCTCGCTCGTGACCGCCACCGAGGACGGGGCCGTCGTCTTCCGCCGCCTCGCGGCCGCCCACGGTCGATCGATCGCCCAGCGCATGGCCCGCCTCGACAACGACGAGCTCGCTCAGCTGCAGGCCCTCACGGCCAAACTGCGCGGCCGCCCCTGACCGTGCCCGCGGGCTGCCCACCCACGGGGACGGTGCTCAGCACTCGATGACGTTGACGGCGAGGCCGCCCTCGCTGGTCTCTTTGTACTTCGTCGACATGTCGATGCCGGTCTGACGCATCGTCTCGACCACCGCGTCGAGCGAGACGTAATGGCTGCCGTCTCCGCGCAGGGCCAGGCGGGCCGCCGTGACCGCCGTCGACGCCGCGATCGCGTTGCGCTCGATGCACGGGATCTGCACGAGACCCCCGACGGGATCGCACGTGAGCCCCAGGTGGTGCTCCATGGCGATCTCGGCCGCGTTCTCGATCTGCCGGTTGGTGCCGCCCATGACGGCCGTCAGCCCGCCCGCCGCCATCGCGCAGGCCGAACCGACCTCGGCCTGGCAGCCGCCCTCGGCGCCCGAGATCGATGCGTTGGCCTTGAAGAGCGACCCCAGCGCCGTCGCGGTCAACAGGAAGCGACGGATGCCGCGACGCCGGTTGGCGTCGGCGACGTCCTCGTCGTCCCAGTGCGCCACCTCGGTCCGCGTCACGGCGTGGCCGTCGTATCCGAGCAGCGCACTGCCGACGAGCTCGCCGTGCGGGGTGACGGCGTTGCCGACCCCGAGACCCGAATCCGCCAGGAACCGCCACCAGTACATCGCCACCGCGGGAAGGATGCCCGCGGCCCCGTTGGTCGGCGCCGTCACCACCCGACCGCCCGCGGCGTTCTCTTCGTTGACGGCCAGGGCGAAAGCCCCGAGCCACTCCCCCGGCAGCTCGCGGTGCCCCTCGGCTTCGATCGCCTCGAGCTGCCCGCGGATGACCGATGCCCGCCGCTTGACCTTGAGGATGCCGGGCAGCACCCCGTCGTTGTGCAACCCCGCTTCGACGCAGGCGGCCATGGCATCCCAGATCCGATCCAGCCCCGCCGCGATCTCGTCGTCGGAGCGGAAGGCCTCTTCGTTGAGACGGGCGGCCTCGGCGATGGTGATGCCGCGTTCGTCGCACAACTCGATGAGGGTCGCGGCGTCGGCGAAGGCGAGGGGAAGCGGTGCCGTCGCGACGCGGGCGGGTTCGCCCTCTCGTCGGATGAACCCGCCGCCGATCGAATAGAAGGTCTCTTCTGCCAGGACCAGGCCCTGCGCGTCGCGCGCGATGAGCGTCATCGCGTTGGGATGACCGGGAAGGCGCGTGCGCGGCTCGAGCGAGATGTCGGTCTTGGCGAAGGCGATCTCGTGCGCGCCGGCGAGCAGGAGGCTCCGCCCCTCGGGCCAGTCCGACCAGGCGCGCCGGACGGCGGCGGGGTCGACCGTCTCGGGCTCGAGGCCCTGCAGCCCGGCCACGACGGCGTCGGGGGTGCCGTGGCCGATGCCGGTGGCGCCGAGCGAGCCGTAGAGGGCGCACGAGACGGATGCCACCCGGGTCAGGGCGCCGTCGCCCCGCAGTCGTGCGGCGAATTCGAAAGCGGCCTTCATGGGGCCGACGGTGTGGGAGCTCGAGGGTCCGATCCCGATGGAGAACAGCTCGAACGCGGAGGTGTATGCGCTCATCCCGCCAGCGTACGACCCCGACCCGACACCGCGCGGACACCGGCGCGCCACGCCCGGGATGCACGCTGTTCGGGGCCGATTAGACGTCTCCGAAGGTCCCGGCTATGCTTGACCACGGCCTGCGCGCCGTTTCGCGCGGAGGCCCTGCGCCCGTAGCTCAATGGATAGAGCATCTGACTACGGATCAGAAGGTTAGGGGTTCGAGTCCCTTCGGGCGCACCATAGATGGCTTACTGCAAATGCCAACCGTTTCCGCACGGTCGGTCAGCAGGGCCGAAATGAAATCATCGAGCAGGCCGCCGGAAACGGTGGCCTGCTCTGTTTCACCCGCGCCTGCGTGGCGCTGCGCTTCGGTGGTGGCGAGTTGTCGTGCGAAAACGTCATCGCCGGCTTCCTCGAAGACGCTCCAGCCTCGCTGAGAGGCAAGTAGTTCGCGCATCGGAGTGTTGAGCTCGTCGCCAACCACTTCTTCGTTCACGACGTAGACGTGCTTGAAGATCGCTTGATTGAGCATGCGCCTCGTCTGGTCGCTTGCGTAGCGGTACAACTCGTACGGCTGCGCCAGCAACTCCAGATGAGCGTCGATGTACGCCATGCCGGGCGCGATGTCGTCCGTGACGGAGGCGAGTTCGGCTTCGAGTTCCTTGCGCTGCCGAGCGATGTCGCGCAGCTTGCTACGGACGCGAGAGGTGTCGATGCCGCCGTCTGCCGCGAGGTCGATGAGGTTGTCTTCCTGGGTCGCGAGCCGTTGCAGCTGGGCCTTCGCCTGCTCTTGCAGCATCTTCTGCGCGCCGATCTGGTCGTCGACGGCGGCTTCCATCAGAATGCGGACGGCCTGAACGAACTCCGGTCGGAGCGAGATGGTCTTGTAGTGCCGTTCGACGGCTTCCTCGATGCGGTCCATGTTCGAGTAGGGAGCGTCGCAGGTATGGTCCTGCACGCCGCGGCAGAAGAAGTACGAGTACGTCGCCTTCGTCTTGCTGTTCACGTGCATGAGAATCATGCGGCGGTTGGTGTCGGCTTCGAGTCGGCACCGTCCGCACCAGATCGTGCCCTTGAGGTAATGGTCGTGCTTGCGTCGGCGCTCACTTGAGTAGCCGCGCGTATCGAGCACCTCCTGCACGCGGTCGAAGAGCTTGACGTCGATGAGCGCTTCGTGGCGACCCTCGTAGTACTCGCCCTTGTAGCGCACCTCGCCCAGGTAGTAGCGGTCCCGGAGCATCTGGTGGATCTTGGAGTCCGAGACGGGGCCGGCTGGCCAGCGGGCGGTCGCCCTCGTCAGGAGCCCCCGGTCAGTGAGTTCATCGGCAATGTCCTGAAACGTCATCTGGCCGCGGGCGTAGAGGTCGAAGGCGAGCTTCACGAACGGCGCACGCTCTTCGTCGATCGCGATCGTGTTGATCTTGCGACCCTCGGTGTTGTCGGTGACATTGAGGTAGCCGAGCGGCGCACGTCCGAGGGTGCCGCCGCTCATCGCCTTCTGCCCCATCTTGTAGGACACCTCGGCGCCGTCTTTCGCGCTGCGGTACTCGTTGAACGCAGCCAAGAGCCCGTGCATGAGCTGCCCGACAGGGGTCGCATCGATGGACTCAGTGGCGGAGATCAGGGTCACGCCGCGCTTGCGCAGGTCTGCCATGACGATGGCGTCGTCAATGCGGTTGCGGGCGAATCGGCTGAGGTCGTGGACGATGATCGCGTCGACGTCGTGTTGGCGTGAGACGCGCTCCAGCATCTGCTGGAAGGCGACGCGCTTGGTCATCTCGGTCGCACTGCGTCCGGGTTCGACGTACTCACCGATGACGGTCAACCCGAGTTGTTCTGCTTTGCGGGTGCAGGAGATGCGCTGCGCCGGAAGTGAGATGCCCTCGGGATCGTAGTCGGTGTCGACCTGGCCCTTGCTTGAGACGCGGAGGTAGAGCACGGCGCGCGTGCCCTTCGGGAGGTCGGACGGTACCAGCGGGCTATTGCTGGTAACGCTTGCGACGACCTCGTCCTCGGTCATCTCGATCTTGGCGCTCCGCAGTGGTGGCGGGGCGGTCAGGAACGCGGAGGTGGTGTCGAGTTCGGGCATGCTCATCGCTGCCCTCCTTCCGTGTGGGTGAGGGCTGCGACCGCGGCGGCGGCGAGCTTTCGAGAGAGATGTGGTGGAGTGTGCGCCCCCGAGTATCTCGGGCCGGGGCGCGGGCCCGTAGTCTTGAATCGCGACATGCGGGGTGTGCTCCGTTTACCCTCTAATTTTACCGTATTACCTGGCTTTTTCTGTTGCGGAATCGGCAACGGCCGCTGTCTGCCGTGGGCGAACTCGGCTGGTCCGCGAATCTGAGGTGGCGGGCCGCTACTTGATGAAGACATGGAGCGCGTCCTTTCCTTCGACGACGTCGTAGATGCCGCGGAGCCGCTCCATGAGCGGTTCGTAGTTCCAGGCGAGGGCTTCGGGTTCGACGCCGTTGTCGATGCACCAGTCCGCAAGGCTGCTCTCCCAGTCCTCGAGCGGGCTGAGCGCTCGCAATGCGACTTCTTCGTTCGGGTAGGTTCCGGCAAAGGCTTCGTGGAAGCTCTCCATGATGTCGTCTGTCCCGACGCTGACGTCGGGCAGCGACAGGAATGCTTGCAGGGCTTCGTCTTCGGGGAGCTGAAGTGTCGTGAGGAGCTCGATGAGTTCGTCCTCGTGGCCGCTGTGCCAGCTGGCGGGGATGTGCACGGTGAAGCGTTGACCCGCCACGGGCACGCTGGTGCGGATGAGAAGATGGTCGAGCTTGGGCGGCAGGTGCTCGTTCATGAAGCGACGGCCGGATCCCGTGCCTTCTTGCTGGACGAGGTAAGTGCCCAGCCAGTCGATCATCTCCTTGACGACCACGCCAGCGCGTTCGTCTCGGTAGAGGTCGAGGTACTCGTCGCGAAGCGACAGGTACGATCCTTCGCCAGCGCGGCCGAACCCCGCCAGCGCGCTCTCGCGTCCATAGGCGCGGCCGAGCACGTGGGCGATGCAACGAGCGGTGGACTCATCGACCTCTCGCCCCGCAGCCTGTGCTTCGGCGATCCCGTCGATGACGAGCTGCGCGAAGCGGTGCATGGCGCTCTCGAGGCGTCGCCAGTCGGGCGTCTCGTGTTGCGGTGCGGGGCGAGCTTCTGGGGTCATGTGCGGTTCGTGTTCGCTCATGATCGTCGTCCTCCGCTGATGATGTAGCGACCGAGGGCGTCGACCCAGGCTTCGCGTTCCAGTGGTACTTCGACGTCGCCGAGTTCGGCGAGTGCCTGATTGGCGATGAGCTCGCCGGTGCTCGCGAACTGGTGCAGGGCCGTGTCGGGGCCTGCGTGCATGGTGGCGGCGAGGAGCCGGGCGATGCCCTCGTCAATGTCGGTGCTGTCGCCGTCTGCCCAGTCCTCGAGGATCCGCAGCGCGGTCTCCGCTTGGTCGAGGCTGGCTGGGACGATCTTGTCGATGTCCAGGGCGAGTTGTGTTGATGAAGTCATGGTGTGGGGTCCTCCTTTCGAGGGAAGTGGTTGGTGGTGGTCGGCTCGTAGGGAGCCAGGGTGCGGAGCGTCTCGTGGGTGGTGACGACCGTGAACAGGTCGGGGTCGAGAGACTTGTCGGCGGCGATGCCGGCGCGTAGCGACGCGGCGCGCTTGTCGTCCGGGACGATCCAGACAACGGCCGGAAAGAGGCCACGGGTGCGCTCCTCGCTGCCATCGCGGTAGGCGCGCTGGTAGAGGTCGCACTTTCGGCGGATGGCGGGCAGGTGCTCGGTGCCGAGGTCGACCTCGACGAACGTATGCGTCTCGGTCTGGATGTCGGCAGTGACCATGAGAAGGTCCGGCTTCAGCGCCAGGGCGGAGCCTCCTGCTTGGAATCTGCGCCAGCAGTCCGGCTCGGTCTCGAGCTCCAGTACCTCATATCGGCCGGAGCGGGCGTGCTCCAGGACGGTGATCGCGGCGTCGGCGACGGCGAGGGTGTGTGAGATGAATACCGCTCCGGGTGTGCCGAACTTGCGGCGGTCCGGGTCGCCGCGCAGGGCGCGCAGGAACCGTTCACCGGCAGGTGCGAGTTGCCAGATGGTGGCACTCGACCCGTGGTGTGGTCCACCGATCCGCCGCCCGACTCGGTCGATGACGCTGAGACGATCGAGTCGGGCGAGTACGCGGTTGGTGGCCCGGACGGCCGCGAGCTCGGTCGCGTGCTTGCCAAGTGGGGTGACTCCGAAGTGGAGACGCTGCAGTTGGCTACTACGAAGCAGCCGGAACCGCTCGAGGTTGTGAAGAAGGGCGACGTCGCGCTCTGTGAGGTGCTGCTCGAGCTCACGGATGCGGCTGGGCTTCCAGGCGTGCGGAGCATCGGTCATGGCCGCCTCCGGATGCGGGACGGCAGTGGAAACATCCCTGCAAAGCAGGGTGAGTCCCCGCCCGAAAGGGGCCGTACGGGCCTGAATGGGGCGGGGTGCGAGGCACGTTGCCGGAGGCGAGTGGACGGCCGAGCGGACGGGCGACCGGACGTTCCTCTCCAGAGGTAGCCGGGAGTCGTTCCGAGACTCATGATCGCCTCGCCTTCTGCCCTCGAGGACGTTTCGGTCCTGCTGCGGCGGGTGCGGCGACTGGCGCATCGACCGCCACGTCGGCGGGCGCAGCGGGGGCGGGCTTGGGCTGCAGGCCGTACATGCTGCGGCTGGTGGCGCGGATCTGTTCGCCTGCGCCGACGATCGGCGTGGGTGGCAGCGTGCGGGCGGAGAACCAGTCGGTGGGCGCGCCTCCCACCACCAGGCGTCCGTAGATCTCGTACTTGCCGAGACCTTGGAAGTCCTCGGTGGTGAGGCCCGGCGCGCGCTTGGCGAGGTCCGCGGCGTCTTTTTGCTCCAGGGCAAAGACGAACTTCGAGCGGGCGTTGGTGTCGAAGCCTTCCCGCATCGCCGGAGGGAGTTGGGCTCGATACTGGTGCGCCACGTGCCACGCGACCCCGTAGGAGCGGCTGGTGGCCATTGCGTCCCCGATGTCGGTCGGGAGGTGGAGATAGTTCTGCACCTCGTCGACGAAGATCATCCCGGGCCGCTTCCATGGCTCGTTCTCGGAGGCTCTCTTGAGCGTGGCGGTCCAGAGTTCGGCTAGCACGAGGCTGCCGAGGAAGTTGGCGGCGCCCTTACCAAGGAGTGCTTCGTTGAGCGGCACCAGGACGGTCTTGCCTTCGCGGAAGACATCGCGGAGACGGAAGCGGGGCGACGGCTGTCCGAGCATGGCGACGAGGTTCTTTCGCATCACGATCTTGCGGAGCTTGTTGAGCGGTGCGGCGATCTGGTTGACGCGTTGACGCACCGGCATGTCTTCGAACTCGCTCCAGAACACCGCGAGGGCCGGATCGTCGGTGACGTACTTGACGGCTTCCAGCCGCAGCGGTGCATCCGTGAGGAGGAGCGGCAGGTCCGGGATCGTGTACGGGATTCCGCGCCGCTGCCCGGCAAGTAGCAGGGTCACGAGCGCGCCTTGGATGAGATACTCGGTCCGTGGCCCCCAGCCGTCTTGGAAGAGGGCGGCGAAGGCTGCAAGGAGGTTGTCCGCGACGACGTAGGGGTCGTCGTCGGCGCCGAGCTCCAGCGGGTTGAACCCGACCGGGAACTCGTCCGCTGCGTTCAGCACGACGATCTTGTCCGCGTCGGAGGCGGGCACCCGGTCGAGGATCGAGTCAATGAGTTGCTTCTTTGGCTCGACGACGACGCAGGCGCGTCCAGCAGCGATGTCGCTGAGGATGAGGTGCTCCAGCAGCACACTCTTACCGGATCCGGTGGGTCCGAGCGCGACCGAGTGCTGGAGGCGCTGGTCGGGTGCGAACCCGATCAGTCGCTCCGGCCCCGGCCCACTCGCCGTAGCGAAGACGCTCTCCGTGTTCGACACGCCCTTCGGCACCGGCAGGCACCTCGGGTGGAGCGGGTCGACGCCGGGGAGGTCGTGCTCGCCGAGCGGCCACCCGAGAAGCAGCGCGAGCTCTGAGGCGGTCAGTTCCAGGCGTGCCCGGACGGGGCTGGCGAAGTGAAGGTTGGTGGGCGCTTCGCGCACCAGATTCAGCGTGACCCCGATCGCCTGAAGGCCTTGCAAGCTGCCGAACAGTCTGCGGGCCAGCAGCGCGCGGCGCCCTGCATCCGGCCCAGCGACGCCGATACGGACGACGACCTGGCGCCGCACCTCGGCGGCGTGCTCCTGGAGCCTCCGTCTCGTGTCCGGTGCGGCCTTCTTGACGCCGTGCCAGATCCGTGACCCGATCGGCTGGAGCGGGTCTGGTGCGTCCGCACGAACGAGTTGTGGTGCGAACGCCCGTCCCAGCACGACCTGGAGGACGAGGGTCTCGCCGTCCTTTCGTGCGGCCAGGGCGTTGTAGATCCCGGCGGTCAGCTGCTCGGGATCCGGGGTACCTGTCGGCAGGCCATATTGGCGAGCTTCGACTCGTCCGGCGGACACCAGCGGTGCGCGGGCTGCCGCGTCGAAGACGATGCCAGGCACGTGCCCCTTCAGCAGGTGCTTCAGATAGTGGGCGCTCGTGGTGGCGCAGCCGAGGATGTGCTGGATGCCGCCGTCGCTTGCCCGTACCTCGAACGAGAGCGGGCGCGCCACGTCGGTTCCCGCCAGGCGGCCCAGGAGTGCGCTGGCCGTGCCCGGGGAGATCGGACGGGGAAGATGCAGGCGAGTGAACACGAACGGTTCATTCATCGCCGTCCTCCTCGCCCGTCGAGGCGTCGCGGGCTTCGGTTGCGAGGCGGGCTTCTTCTTCGATGCGGGCTTCGGCTTCGCGCCGTGCCTGCTCCAGACCGCCGCTGACGAGGATCTTCGCGATCTGCTCGGGACGGAGGTCGTGGTTGAGCTCGGAGAAGACCCAGACGCGGCGGTCGCGACTCTTGCGATACCGGCGTCGGCCTGCCCGATTCGGTGGGGTGCTCACAGGGGTACCTCCTCTCTATTCAGTTGTTGATGTGCTCCCGCCGATGCGCCGTGAAAGCGCTTGTGATCGCGGAGGGGACGGGCGACTATGAACGGCTCGATGCGTTCTGTCAATACCCGTTGTCCATTCCACAACGTGCCCACAGAGGTGAACGTGCTCATGGTCACCACCGCCGATCTCGCCGCCACCGGACGAACCAGGAGGCGGCGTAGATGAGCCCGGCGACGGCGGCGAGTAGCAGCAGCCAGCCCCAGAACTTGGCGAGCAGCTGCAGCGCGAGCCAGAGCACGACGACGCCGGCGAGGGCGAGCAGGCAGCCGTGGAGGAAGCGCTTCATGATCGGTACCGGTTCCTTGTCCTCGTGCTTGGGGTCGTTGAACATGGGTCACTCCTTCGGGGTGGAGGTCTCGGTGGTGGGGCCCGGATCGGGCGTGGTGAAGTCCGCTGGGACGGGGTAGCCCCACGGCAGGAGCGAGACGTCGCAGGTCTCGAGTTCGTTGCCCCAGAAGCCGTGGCGAGTGTCGGGGAACCGCTGACGCGAGAACAGCTCCAGGACGCGGGCGTCCGGCCCGACGATCCGGCGTAAAATCGCCCACTGCTCCAGCGGCTTCTCGGAATGGAGTCCGGCCGGCGAGGCGAACCAGTCCTGCTGGGAGCGGAAGTGGCTGCGGACGTTACCGCGGGTACCGACAAGCAGCACTTCAGTCGAGCGGCGGATCCCGATGCGGGGATCGCCGAAGCCGAAGCGGTTGGGTTTGCACCAGATGATGCGGTTCTCGTAGCGGTAGCCCCAGCTGCCCAGGATCTGCTTGGAGATCTCTTCCAGGCCGACGGTGGTCCACATGAACATCCAGGAGTCCGGCTTCATGAGCGCTTGGATGGCCGGCATCATCGCCTGGATCTCGGCGAGTGACATCGTGTCGTAGTGCTTCTCGCCGCCTTGCTTGGGCCAGGGCGGATCCGCCAGGCAGGCGTCCCACTGCTGTCGGAACGGCGCTTCGCTGGAGCTCTTCACCTCCGCTATGGAGGGCTTCGTGGTGGTGGTCATGATGTGGTGGTCCTTCCTCCCTTCCGCCGGACGCTTGCTGGTCCAGGTCGGAGGGGATGGATAGTTGTGAAGGAATTGGGTCGAGCCGTCAACCGTCCGATCGCTCCCGCTGCCGAGCGACGAGACGGCCGAGCGGACGGTGCTGCGTCGAGGGCGTCGGGTTGAAGGCCTGGCCGTGGATGCGCATGTTGTGGAATCGACTACACCCACGGCCAGACCGCTCACCTACATGGACGGCGCGAGGTGCGACGGATGTGAGGGGCAGATCGAGCCGGTCTGGTAGTCCATCCCTGTGGGCAGCACCTGCGGGCTGAACAGCCCCCGCCTGGCTGCCTCCCCGAGAAGTGCGGCTTCGAGCCCGAAGCGCACGACGTTCTCGACGAACACCCGCTGGTCGAGGACGAACTCACGGAACACCGACCAGTGCAGGACGTTCCCGATCGCATCCGCGTGCAGGAGTCGCCAGGGCAGCGACCCACGCGTCAGGCCGTGTTGCTCGGCGTCCCAAAGGTGGAACACCGCCATGTCCAGCTCGTGGGGATTGGAGAAGTTCCGCTCCCGCTCCAGGTGCGTCACGTCGTGCCAGTACCGGTAGACGAAGTTGCCTTCGGGCTCGGTGAAGATGACGCTCTCGGAGTGGTCGTTCAGGATCGGCAGTGGCGCTCCCGTGGACAGCGATGCCTCCCACGCCTGACGAAGCTCCTTATAGGTGTTCGGGGCGGCCGGGGTGAATACCCAGTCCACGCCCGTGCGGGCGCGGGTCGCCTCGGCCCGCTCCCACACGAACGCGGTCAGCGTCTCCCGTGCCGCCTGCAGTTTCGACTCCGTCAACGTCGCCCGCCCGCTCACGACAGCGCCTGCTTCCCGTGCGGGCCGTGCAGCAGCGAGTGGCGTGCCGCCACGCGGGTCGCGGTCAGCGACCGGTGCAGTGCCGCCGCGAATGCTCCGGGCGGGTCCCCGGCGCTGAGCGGTGTCACGGTGATGTTGTCGGCGCCCACGATGTCTGGCGGCACGTGCCCGCCAAGCAAGACGGCGTGGATCCTCCCTCGGAAGGCCCGCAGCCTGGTGAACACCTCGGACGGGTCGAAGTCGCTGAGCTCGAAGTCCGACACGATGACCCCGACGAGGTCGTGTTCCGGGTGCGCCGCCGCGAGCCGTTCCATCTCGGTCAGGCTCGGCAGCAGGTCACTGATTCCACGCCCGCCAGGGTTCTGGAGGGACGGGTCGAGCCGCTGCAGAAGACGTCGGTCGTTCAAGGACACGACACCGCTCGCCCCGAGGGGGTGGTCGAAGTGCAGGACGGCGACCTTCGACCGGCCGGTGTACGTCCAGTCCGCCACGAGCCTGATCGCGCGCTTCGCCTCCTCGAACCGGTTGCCGATCGGGTCGTTGCCCTGCGGGGCGATTACCGATCCCGAGCTGTCGAAGTTCAGCATCACCAGGCACGGCCGCTTCGGCTCGAGCCCCGGCCAGCCGAGCTCGATCCACGGCTCCCGCTCCCTCGGGAAGTCCCTCACCGGGACAACCCCACCCGGCAGAATGCCGGAGGGCTGAATGACCGGGGTCACTTGGTGCCTCCCCGACGCGTCTTCTGCCCGATGGTCGTCGGCTCCGAGGCCGGCCCATTCCCAGCGGTTTGCGGGTTCCTCCGGAGAATCCCGTAGAGCAGCGCCTGCATGTGGTGCCCCGCGGCCTCACCGCGGTGGGACTGCTCCGCCTGGATCGACGTCACCGTGGCGAGGGCCTCCTCGTGACGCCGGAGGCTCGGGCTGGCCGCCAGCTTCTGGTGCTTCTCCGTCTCGCGGGTGTAATCCGCTTCGGCGTTGTCGATGAGGTCCGCCACGGCGTCGGCGTAGCAGAAGCTTTCGATCCAACTGGCCGCCGCGATGGCCGCCGCGATCCCGCCGAACACGAGCCCGACGAGCGGATCCTCGATGCTGGCCCGGAGGGCGAAGATCGCGCAGGCGGTCGTCCCCGCGACGGAGCCCGACACCCAGAGCAGCGCTTTGACGTAGGGCCAGGCCCGGTCCGGCGCCTCGAACAGGTGCCGGTACGGAAGAAGCACCTCGGGGAGGTCCGGCAGCAGCACGGCCCTGCGGATGCAGTCCCGGATGTCGCGCACCTCCGAGCCGGACAGCCCCGCTGTAACGGTGGCGGCGGCTGCCGAGAGCGCCATGATCACGGCGATAGCCGGGATCTCGCCGAGCCAGATCGCCGCGGTGGCGATGCCCGCGATGTCGCCGACCAGGAAGGCGGCCTTGGCCAGCAGATGCCAGCGCTTGGCTTTCGGTGGCCTGCGCCGGTACGGGGTGAGCACCGTCAGCACCATGACGTAGGTGGCCTTGACAGTCTCGACCACGACCCGCTGTCCTTCGAGGAGCCACTGGTCCGCCGAGGCGCCGGGGGTAAGGCCCGCCGCCTCGACGGTCGCCTCACGGGACTGCTCGACGCCGAGGGCACCAAACAGGTCGTGCTGCTCCGCGTCCAGCTCGTCGTACTCCGGGCTGACCCAGAGCTTCGCGACCGAGTCCGGCTGGGGCGTCGCCCCGGCCTCGTCGACGCGCTGCAAGGCGATCTGTTCGGCCACTTCGTCGGCCGCGCTGGCGCCTGCCAGCGGATCCAGTTCCCGAGCCATTCCTAGCGCCCGTCTGTCATGACGAGGATGTTCGATGCGCCGGTGCGCTCGAGCAGCCGCGTGTAGAAGACCTTCATCCCGGCGATGAAGTCGCTAGACAGCGGGTCGCCGGCCACCCGTCCGATCCCGATGATCGCGACCGACCCCTGGAGGTTCGGGACCGTCACGGTGTCAGCCAGCGCGCTCGCCTCCTCCGGCGACAGCACGCGGTCGATGACGACGCCCTGGTTGTTCAGGCCATCCGTCATGATCGACGCCTCGAGCTCCATGTCGGGACGGAGCGCCTCGGCCTCCTCGATGAGCCGCAGCAGCCCGGTGACGTCCGTGCCTCCCTTGGGGAGCAGCGCGACAGCCGGCTGAAAGTGCTTCGTGACCTCCGCCATCACCTCGTCGACGAGCCCGGGCACACGTCGAAGACGGGCCAGATCGGTGGCACCCTCGGTCTGCAAGTCCCCCTCGAAGATGGGCACGGTGATGGAGTTGGTGCCAAAGGCCACAATGTGGGTGGTACCGCCGCACACGGCGACTCGTTCGACGCGCGACTTCACGTACGCGAGATACTCCCGGGCGATTTCCTTGCTCTGGGTCGTGCCCGACCCGTCGAGGAACTCGTAGTCGTTGATCTTCTTGCTGTCCGGGCACGACGCGAGCATGGATTGCAGGTGGCCGAGGTTGCCGGGCGGGGTGGTGGTGCAGCCCGCCAGGATGCCCGCTCCAAGAGCGAGGCTGATGCCAGCGGCCAGGCCGCGGCGGGATACTGAGGAGTGCGTCATGGACGTTTCCTTTCCTTGATCTTTCGCAGGTGATGGGTGGGTACTTCGTGACGGGGGCGATCCAGTTGGCGCTGGATCGCCCCGCCGCGTATTGCGGCTACAAACGGTCGCGCGGGATGATCTGATCGGGGAGCGGCTCGATCTGCTCCCAGCAGGTGAGGCAGCGAACAGCTCCCTCGCCGAGGACGGTGCCGAGCGGCAGGACGTACAGCCGCTGGGAACCGCTGTCGTTGGGGCAGCCGCAGCCACAGACGACTGCCGAGTTGAGCGTCCTCGGGAACGAGATGACCGTTGCGCCGGCAGTCTCGTCTTGGATGGAGTTCGTCATAGCGGTGTTCCTTTCGGGGCGGTGGGCAGGCGACGGGACTCGACGCGGGACTTGACGCGGGCCGCGTTCGTCGAGCGGCGCGGAAACTCCTGGCGTGATCACTGGGAGCCTTCGTCCCGCAGGCGGCGCAGGATGAGGGTGATGAGCGCGTGGACTTCGTCGGCGTACTCCTCGCCGTCTTGCGCGATGGGCGTGTGGAGCAACACCGCCGGGCGCGAGGCTTCGAGGTCACGGAGCGCAAAGCTGAGCTCGGTGACGGCCGCGATGAGGTGCGGGGTCGGGTCGGGCTGGGTGCTGTGCACGAGGTTTCCCTTCGAGGTGGGAGCGTCTGACATCCTTTAGTCGAGCCGGTCCCAGGACGGTGTCAAACGCGTTTTCCTGGGACGCGGAATCGCGCGAGGCGGGCTTTCGTGCTGGGAATCGCTGGGACTTACTGGGACGACGGAGCCAGTTCGAGGGCTGGTCGTGGAGCCGCTAACGTTCGATATATGGGGACGCTGACTGACGAGCAGATCGGTGACGCGTTGCGTGACCTGTTGCTGTCGGGCGGTGCCCGGGCGGCGCAGAGGCGGACGCCGACAGCGGTCGATCTTGACGCGGCGCTCGTGGAGCATGTGGCGGACCGATTCGACGACGTCGCACCTAAGCGCGATCGTGCATCTGACCGGTCGGCCGCATGGAGTCTGCTTCTCCGGGCCGTGACGAGCGGAGTCGCGGAGTCTGATCACGAGGCGCGGTTGCTCGTGGCGGCGACGCACCTTCTCGAAGTGGGTACGGATCCGCGGAACCCACGCAGGCCTGCTCCATACGACGACACGCGCGAGCTCATGAGGTCGATCGGTGTCAACAGCGCGACGTTGTTGAGTGACGGAGGCGTGAGGGCGGAGTCCGTCAGGTACGGCACGAGCATCGTGTTCCGCCGCTACTACGCGGCGGTTGCTTCCGGCCTCGGCACGAGCAGAGATGCCCTGAGCCCTTCCAAGAACATGGAGCGTGACAACTTCGGCGCCGCTATGGGGCGGGCTTACCTGCGGGTGTTGCAAAGCGATGACGCGCTACGCGACGTGATACAAGCACAGGCAGCGCCGGAGTCCGATCCGGACGGGAAGCTTTCTGCCGGTCCGCGCCGCATCAAGCCGCTGGTATGGGTCGGCGCTGCCGTCGTGGCCGTGGCCATAGTGACGGTAGGGATCCTCGTTGCCAACGGCATCGGTGGCGCCGCGCAGGGGGTGGCGGAAGCAGCCGCTCCACTTGCAACGGTGGAATCAGTTGCAAGCGAGCCGCTGAATTGGACGATGAGTACTGCGTTTTGGGTTCCGGCTACCGCACCGCTTGAAGATCTCGACGGGATGTCCGACGGCTGTTCGGATCTTCGAGCCCGCGACTGGCTCCTGAAGTACGGCCAGTATCGAGACCATTACCTCTTCAAGGTGAGAAACGTCAGCGACGAAACCATCGGGGTATCCAATGTCGTGTCACGGGGCGTCACGGCACCTCCGCGGCCGGGGCTCATCGTGAAATGCAGTGGCGGGGGGCAGGGTGGTGAGATGGAGTGGTCTGTGCTGAAGCTGGAGTTCGGGCAGGATGCGATTGCGACGTTGGCCGACACCGCACGAGTCAGTGACTACTTCTGGCTTAATGTCCCGCCTGGGGAGACCGCCGGAGTGTTGGTCTACCCGAGCGGCGAGCAGGACTTCGAGGGCACCTTGACCGTCGATGTCGCCCCCACATCCGGCCACGTTGCCCAGCTGACGGTTCCGGCGATTGGGGAAGCCGACGAGGCCCGAGCGATGAAGTGGTATGCCTTGCCGAGCGACAAGCGGGTCACACTGACGCTTCCGAGCCCTGGCGAACTGACCACCTGCGAGGTGAACGGCCTTGCGCTGGAGCAGTGCACCGCGAGCGCCTTACGGACCGCTCTCGACGGGCTATGGGAGAACGAATGAGCACCGTGATAGGCACGAGTGGGCCGGATGGCCATCAACAACGTGGTCGCAAGTGGCGTCGCGGCAACCTTGCGGGCTCTGCAGTCATGGTCGTCGCAGGGTTGCTTGCTGGGTGCACGGCTGCGCCGAGCCCACTTACGGTCACCTCTGAGACGTCATTCGACTTTGCTGATGGGATGGCGGCCGACGTGATGTTTTGGGTGCCGCTTGACGCGCCGATCGAGGATATGGAGATTGGGTCGAGCACTGCGTACGCATGTGCGCCGGAGCTGACGTCGTGGCTTGCCGAGAACGGCACGTTGATCACGACTCCTCAAGCGGTCCTGATCCGCAGTTCGGCAGATGAGCAACTTGACGTGCAACTGCGCGCGCAGGGTTCATTCCGAAGCGCTGACCCAGGATTCGTCGTGCAATGCGGAACGCCCGGCATTAGCGGAGGCGAGGTCTTCGAAGGTGAACTCGAATGGAACCTGGCGCTTGTCCGCTTTGCTGGAGATAGCGTGGAGGTGCTGGAGGCGACTGACGAGGGCCCGAAGCCCATGCACCTCGCAGTTGACGGTGCTCAGCCCGCTGGAGTGCTCGCGCTCGTCCAAGGCGAGCAGGCGTTCGAGGGCCAGCTCGTCGCTTCGACGGAGGGCACGCGGGAGGTGGCGGTGCCGCTACGCGGTGCCGACGAGGAAGCCACGACCGAGATCTATTGGCCGGGTATCCCGCCGTCGGGCACGCTCCGCGTCGCAGTTGCGGCCGACCCGTACACCGACGAGATTGCATTCCTCTGCTCGGCAGCATCCGAAGCCGCGTACGCTGCGTCGCAGTGCCAGTCGAACAGTGGGCCGGTAGACGAGCAGATTCGCGCTCAAGCGGTGCGCTACCGTGACAACTACGACCGTGTGCAAGAACGGGAGCGCCTCCGGACGACCGAACCGCAGCCGACCACAGCGCCGAACTCATCCACCACGTTGACCCGCCTCGACCCGTGGGCTGACCCCGCTATGGCCGACAAGGCCATCTACGGGGTCGCAGACGGCTGCTACCGCGACGGGTATCGCCTCGACCGGGTCAATTGCTCGGCTAGCCTGACCTGCTACCTGAACCCCGACGAGTCGCTCGGCGCGTGCTATCTCACCGACAGCTGGGAGGTCTTCACGCTCGACGGAATCAGCGAGCTCCCGCCTGACCCCGATGCTGCGATGGACGTTGAGATGCTGCGCCTCACGGACGGCAGCGTCTGCCGATTCAGCACCGGCGCGGGCCCGAATCCGCCCGCGGGCTTCGATGGATGGGTGGGGAGCTGCCACGATGGCCACGACGTGCTTTGGGCACAGCACAGGGACGAGACACCGCTGGAACAGGCATTTCTCTTTGGGCCTAAGCAGCCAGGAGGACTGCTCCAGATCGCGGCAGGCCATGAAGGAGAGACGCCTTCGTTCTACGAGGTCGCCGAGATCCTCTACTGAGTCACGGCTGCATCCCTCAACCCGCGACAGGCGCCCGAATCAACCAAGCAACAACGCGAGCGTCTTCGTCACTGCACTAACGCGGTCGGCCCGCTCGAACGGTCCGGGCGTGCGAAACAGCGCCCCGCCCCACGGCGTCGGCTCTGCCCGGAATCCGACGACGCTCTTGCCACCCATGACGGCGTCAGCAGGCTGCCTGAAGACGCAGACAACCAGCGGCACCGCGTCCCTGCGTAGCACCTCGACGAGCGCACTCCGGCCGAATGCGAGTTCCGCGCTCGACAGGTCCCCCTCCCACGAGTCGGTCGCTTGACCGGGTCAGTCCACCCAACACCGGACGCGAGAGCGGACTCCTCAAAGTACGTGTCAGGCGCGGGGCTGTAGAGCAGACCTGCTTTGGTAAGGCGGAGGAGCTGCCGCCGACCGGACGCACCCTGATAGTCGTGTCCGATCTCGACACTCTTCGGGGCGGGATTTAGCCCCACGATCATGGCTCTCGTTTCGTCGGGCCAGATATCTGCGAGCGTAAGGATCGGATCTCCCATCCACACGGCGCGCTTCTGAGAACCTATAAGCGGTCCGCCGGAGGTCGTCACAAGCTCCACCTAACTGCCAGTCCGGCGACGATGAGCTCTTCGGTCGCGGCGGCGAGATCCTCGTCGCTTTCGTAGGCGTTGTCGTAGGAATCGATGGGCCACCCTTGCTCCGCAATCAGCAGCGCGTAAAGACCGCGAGCCATTAGGAACAGACCCTGAACCGCCAGCACATCCGGGGAGATCACGACCTCAGCGGCGTCGACGACCACCCGGCGCAACCCGTTCGCGGCAACGAAGTCCGATGGTCGCTCACTCACCCCTGGAACGTACCGCGAGAATGCGATCATAAGCACCAGCAGTAGCGTCGCCGGCAAGCGGCGAGACACCAATAGGTATTGACAAATACGTACAAATATGCGACAATTCATGACAGTTGAAGCTCGTATCTGACACGCGACGCCTCAACAGAACGCCGCCGACACCTCACACGGTTTGCTCCGCGATCGGGATAGCTCCTTTGACCCGTCTCTCGGGTGTGGGAGCGATGGCATCACTGCGCGACGCGCAGAGGAATGGTGCCATCGCTCCTGCAACCGCAGGAACTGGGGAACCCGAATCCACTGGGGAGAACTATGAGCATTGAGACGAGCCCGCGTACCGGGCCACGGACGATCTATCGCGACGAAGACATTGTGGACGTCCGAACCGAGCAATACCGCATCCATCAGAACGGAGGCGGCCTTGTGGCTCTCACGGCGCACGTGGCAGCGTCCGTCTACGTCGCCCAAAGAGCGATTATCAAGGATCGGGCCATCGTGGTCGGATCGGTTCGCCTCTTTGACCGCGCCGTGATCGAAGACAGCGCCGTCGTGGCCGATTCCTGCACGCTGAGAGGCGATTCAAGCGTCGGTGGCGAGGCCATCCTTCGCGGAAGTGTGCAACTCAACCACGAGGCGCGTGCGGATGGAAATGTGAGGCTAAGTGGAGGACTGCAGTTGCAGTACTTCGCGCGAGTCAGCCAAGGCAGTTTCGCTGGTGGTATGACCGTCCAGTGAGAATGTCATTACCTCGAGCCCGCCTCGAGCGACAACAAGAAGAGCCCGCACGGGCGATTCGTCGCTCGGCGGGCTCTTCTCATCTGCGCCTCGTTACGAGGCGGGCGAAGGCATCTGTCAGTTGGCCCGCAGACTTGCGTCGTCACCGTTGAAGCTCACGCCGGGGACTTCTAAGATCGCACCGCCCGCGTCGCCGCTGACGTTGCTCGTGCATGTTGGCTCTTGCCATGCGCCGGTCACCAGGACTGTCGTGCCACCGAAAGTCCGGATGTATATCTACCCGCGCAGTTTCGGCAGGCGCTCATCTCGCGGCGGCGTTCAGTTCCGGTTCAGCCCGCGCTGAACCGAGTCGAGCGCAACCTTGAAGTGGCTCTCCGCCGCGTTGATGTCTGCCCTCGGTGTCGAGGGATCGAACACGCGAAGTAGGGAAAAGCGGAAGCTGCTGGGATCAAGCGTCTTCAGTTCCACATTGCCGCCGTGTCCGTTGGTGGCGTAGGCGTGCCAGCGCTGCCGGATACTCTCTTCACCATCCGCCTTGCCAACGTAGTGCCGGCCGTCTCGGGTGTCCGTGATGAGGTAGATCCCGAAGACCGAGGAGAGCGCGGTTCGCCACGACGCGTAGCGGTGCTCACGCATGACGGCCTGCAGCTGCACATGGCTGAGGATGAGTCTGTCGAAGCCCGGGAACGGAATGGGTTCAGCGTCCGCGATGCCAACGACCGGGTAGCTCGCCGCAGTGGTGGCGTTCATCCGCCAGGTTCGCGGCGACTTCCACCCGATCACGAGGCGACCGCGCAGGTCTTCCATGTGCTCGGTCTCCGCGATGTCGAAGGTCCGTCGGATATCGTCGCGGGAGACCTCTCCGTGGTTCTCCACGACAGACCAGAGCCGCGCTTGATCGCCGCCCTCCTTGATAAACACGACCCAATACCGCGGTGGCAGTGCCGGGAACCGCCTGGTGTCAGCGGACTGTGTCCCTGTGTACGAGAAGATCTCGGCATGCGTCGAGTCCGCATGCAGACCGGTGAGGCCGCTCTCCTCGGGCTCTGTCACAAATGCGTGCCGGATCACGAGCGCCTGTACGGGGTCGATGCCGGCGTCAATCAGCAGTGGGCCAAGCGTCAGTGGCATGGGCGGGTCTCCTCGTCAGGCGCTCACTCACGCTATCCGGCCACCGACCTAGGGTCGCACACCGATGTGCGCGCACATCTGCTTCGAGTGTCCGCGTTGAGCAATACCCTGATCGGCATGAGTCCCTCATCTTGCGAAGCATTTCCATCGTGACTGCCGCCGATGTACGCGCCCTCACGAACGAGGAAGTGGTTGCACTTCCTGTCGACCGCCTGGCGCTGCTGGTGCTCGACGATGCCCTCCGGGTCGATACATGGAACTGGCGCAACTGGGCGCTCGGTTTCGCTCAAGATCGCCCCCGCGAGGGGTTTACTGACGCGCAGAACGCGATCGCCGAGGCCTGGGGTTGGCTCGCAGCGAAGGGGCTCGTCTCGACGAAGGGTAACTCCTACGATTTCCATGACTTTCACGTCACGCGCGCCGGCCACGAGGCGCTCGCTCGCGGCGTCGCATACGTGCGCGCCGTGATTCGGCTCGACGTGGAGCTGGTCGAACCGCTCGAGCAGAAGGTGCGCCCGCAGTTCTTGCTCGCAGACTTCGAGCTCGCGGCCTTCGCAGCCATGCGCGAGGTCGAGATCGCCGTCCGGGAGCGAAGCGGGCTTGGCGGTGATCTGGTTGGGGTGGCGCTCATGCAGCAGGCGTTCCGTGACGGTGGCCCGCTCCATGACCCGGAGGTGCATTCGGCTGAGTCCGTCGCACAGATGAACCTCTTCGCCGGTGCGATGGGGCTGTTCAAGAACCCGCCATCTCATCGGCGGGTGGACTACCAAGATCCGGTGGAAGCGAGCGAGGTCATCCTGCTCGCGGACCTGCTGCTGCGGATCCTGCGTCGTCTGGGTGCGGAGTAGCGGGGCGCCATGCTGACCATGGAGGCGAGAGACCGCCAGGAGCTCACCAGCGGGCTGCTGCGTGTCGTCCTCGCGTCGCAGCGCCTGATGCGCGAGGCGCTCGACGCGGAACCGCCGCCAACCACGTCCTGGGCGGGCAAGATGACGACGGATCCGCTCAACGCCGAGCCGGGCTGGGATCGGAATCTCCCGTTCCGCACGGTGCAGCTGGCGCTTCGCACCACCACCGAGTCCGCCTGCCAGCACGGGCTTGCGCTCTTCGAAATGTGCCGCTCGAAGCGTGAACTGGCGGTGCCGCTTGCCACCATTACCCGTGGCAGCATCGAAGTGCTCGGCCGCGCCTATTGGCTGGTCACAGCGCCCGCGATGGGCGACCTCGTCAGCCGGATCGCCTCGCTCGAGTTCTATGACATGGAGTACCCCGCGAAGTATGGGCAGCGGCTCCGTCGCCTCCCCATTGAAACGGAACCCACGACACTCGTCAGCGAGTACCGCGAGGAGCTGAAGGCGTGGCTCGGCGCGCGTGGGCTCGCGCTCGTGAAGCGAGGCACGACGGCTCTCGCCACCGCGCTCCTTGAGGTCTCCTACGGCGACGGCCGTGTCGTCTACTCCGACCTCTCCGCCGCCGCGCACGGCCAGGGCTGGGCCACCGCCAACTTCTACAGCTTTGACACCACCCGACTCGAGCGCGATGACACGATGCTGCTCGCGTACTGCATGTACCTGATTGAATCCATGCGCACCGTCGCGCTGTGCCTCGCCGTCGCCTTCGGCGCTGCCGATCCCGACGTCGATAGGTGGCGCCAGGCGATGGATCAGGTGGACGAGATGATCGGCGCATTCGTCAAACCCGCGCCCGATCGAGCTGAGCGCCGAGCGGCTGCCGGGTCCAGCTAACAGAGGTAGACCGTTGTGAAATACGCAACGGGTGTTGACTTTTCAGACCGCTCGTTCATAATCGCTCATCCGCCTCGTCGGGCTGCGACGCAGAGAGGACCCCATCCGGGGGTCGTCCGTCGCTTCCGATGAGGAGGCTCAGCATGGCTGAGAACGAACTGCCTGAGGTGCCGGCCACGGCTCTTGGGCCCCTGCGGACATTGGCTGTTCGCATCACCGACGGCCTGCGGGCCCAGCTGGACGTGATCGCCCAGCTGAACGACCGCACCGTCACCGAAGAGATCCGTCTGGCCCTGGAGTCCTGGATCGAGGCTTCCAAGTCCGATCCGAAGGTGCTCCAGCGCGCCGAGACGGTGCGGGCCGAGATCGAGCGCGAGGCACAGACCAAGCAGAGCGCGATCGAGGCCATCTTCGGCGCCGCTGATTCCGGGGCGAAAACTCCGTCGAGTCGCGGAAAGGCTGCTCCCGCGTAGGCCGAGATTCGTCCGCGCTCGGTTGAGCGGCCAGCACTCCCTCCCCGTCACTGGGGGTTCGGGAGAGGGACAGCTGTCCCGGAGGTCGAGTGCTCTCGCGCACTCCCTCCGGGCAGTTGCCCATACCACCCACCTCGTTGCTGCCCCGCGACTTGTCAGAGAACGAACAGAGTTCTCGGTCGCGACAACAGTAAGGAGGTGGGGTGCATGGTACGCAGCATCGTCATCCCGCACGACCCGGCCCGCTCACCGCGGCTGAGACACCTGGCCACGGCCAGCGAGTTCCAGGCCGCAGTGGACGGCTGGCTCGAGCCCATCGAGATGCCGACCCTCGGCGTCACGGTCTACGTCAACGAGGCAGCCCGCCGGGAACACCACCCGATCAACTGCCGCGCCATGGCGCTCTGGTGGCTCTACAGCGCCGAACCGACGGAGTACCCGATTTTCCTCGGCGACGTCGTGCTCACCGGCACCGGCGCCGAAGAGGACGAGGTGCTGCTCGAGCAGATCGTCCGCGACGTCTTCGAGGAGCGTGAGTTCGTTGTCCAGGTCATGCCCCACGGGCGTGGCCCCTGGCAGGACTCGTTCGCTCGCTTCACGGATGTTTTCGACGCCGCCACCTGGTGCATGCTCCTCGTGAGCACGCTCCGACCCGGCGCCGGTGTTCGGCTGCAGAGTCGGGCACCCGAGCGTGATGGCTCCGCCCGTCACGATCGAGGCGGTGACGCATTGTGGTGAGGGCGCTGCGTATCCCGACCGATGCTGCCGACCCCCTCACGGAGCTGGAAGTCCACACCCTCGAGGACTACCAGGCCGCGGTCGGCGGCTGGATCGAGCCGGTCGACATCCCCGACCTCGGGGTGACGGTCTACGTCCACGAAGAGGGTCTGGTGCTGGGGTTGCCGTTCAACTCTCGCGCCACGTTCCTCTGGTGGTACTACGTCCCCGAGGCTCGTCAGAAGGCGATGCTGGTCGGGTCAGCGCTCGTCGTCGGCCTGCCGGATCGAAACGGTGACAACACGGACATCCCGCGAGACACCGCCGCGCTGCTCGGTCAACCGGGGAAGTGGCGCGTCGAGGCAAGACCGAAAGCAGAGCCCGCCTGGATCCAGATCCCCGGCACCTACAACGACTACTTCGAAGCACTCGTCTGGGCCATGGTCACGCTGGAACGCTGGACCGCCGCAGAAGACGTTCGCGTCGTCCCTGTCGGAACTGGGATCACGACCGTGCCGATCCGTGCGAGCGACGGGGCCGATCTGGAACACCCACCCGCCGTCTGACGGATTCAGACACACAACCCAGGGCGGCGACTGCCCGGACTTAGAAAACCACGAGTTCTCGGTCCGGCGCGGTCGCCGCCTCTTTCATATCCAGGAGTCGTGCTCATGGTCTCGACGCGACGGACCAATCGAAAGGCAGTTCGCCGTGGCTGGTCAGGAAGTCGTTCGCATCATAGAAGGGGCGGGAGTTCGCGAAGAGAGGGAACCGATCCGCGACCTTATTGCGAGGCGTGGGGTGGCCCGCAGCCTGGACCGCGCTCGGATCCCCTACAGCAGTGCGAAGGTCGTGCGCCTTACCTCCTAGGAGCAAGAACGGGATCGGCCTGCCCGTAGCACTCACTGATGCAAGCGTGGCGCGCAGTAGCGACCGCCAGGTAGTGCAGCGACTACTCAAGCTCGTCGGGCTGAGCGTGAGCGCGGCGTTGAGAAGAAGTGCCCCCCGGGCTGCCCACTCTTCAAGGTTGCCGTGATCGGGAGCGAGGAATGAGGGGTCTGCGCTGAGGTTCGCGTAGATTGCCCGCAGGGCGTCGCTGACGGCGCCTTGCGGGCCGGTGGAAAAGGCGACGCCGGTCGCGTGCTTGGCGCTTGGGTACGGGTCCTGCCCGACCACCACCACACGCACCTTGGCGAGCGACGTCAGCTCGTAAGCGCGAAAGGCGGCAGCTTCGATCGGCCAAGTTCGTGAGTGATCTGCGTAGGCGTGGGCGACCATGCGACCGAGGGTCGCCTCGTCGATCCCGTAGGACGCAAGCGCACCCGCCCACTCCAGCGGCAGCCCATTGTGTGGCACCTACGCCCCCTCTCCGGACGCCTCGAGCGAGGCTCAGATCCGAGCGTCGCCGTCCAGGATGTCGTAGACCTTCGCGAGTGTTCGATCGTTGGCCGTTGCAAGGAGGGAGACGATGTAGCCGAGCTCGACCGCCCGGTTCTCAGAAGGAAGCTCGGCTTCACTGCGACGCACTGCGTCCCGCCGCGCCTCAGCGTCCGCCTGGAGATCGATACCGCGACGACGGGCTTCGCGGATCCGACTCGCGAACTCGATGGTCACGGGCTCGTCGCTGTAAGGAGGCATAAGGATCAGGTCGGGGCGATCGCCACCCGGCTGCAGTCTCCCCACCTCGCCGTCGATGCCGTACACGTCAATGAAGGCGCGCATCTGTCCGAGGGCGGGGCTGCGGCGCCCCAGTTCGATCAGGCGCAGGTACTCTGTTGACACTTTGAGTCTGGCAGCGGCCTCGCTGCGCGACAGTCCAGCGAGTTGGCGGAAGTCTGCGAGGATCCGCCCGAGCCCCTCGTTGTCGCGCGTGCGCTCCGGGCCAACGATCAGGTCTGCAAAGGTCGGGTCCTCGTGCTCTGGTCGATCGTCGCCGTCTGCGTAACTTTCGCTCATGGAAGCAAGTTACCAACAACTGAAGTAGTTGTCTCATGTTGCGCGCAAGTCTCCGGTGACCTACGCTTCCAACTAAACACGTCCAACAAGGGACAACTACTGAGAGGAGTTGGATGATGCAAGAGATCAACCTGAACGAGGCGCTCGCAACGATTCGTCGCGTCGCGTTCTACATGAAGCCAGCAGCCACTGACACGGCAGTCGTGCGCGCCGCAAAGGAGGGCTTCCGTCTGTCAACGCTCCTGATGCTTGCGACGGTCGCGATCGTCGCCGTGGCGCAGCCGGATCAGTCGCTCGCGGTGGGTTAGAGCTCTCCGGTCATCGGGAGTTCCTGATGAGTGGATGCGTCCGTAGCTGCGGCGAAACCGCTTTGCGGCACACTACTGATCGCTGCTTCCGCGATGCCGATGTACTGGGGCGAGACATCGATGCCGATGAATCGGCGCCCCAACGCGCGAGCGGCGACGCCCGAGTTACCGCTCCCGACAAATGGGTCAAGTACGAGGTCATTCGGCGCAGTACTCAGCGCGATGCATCGACCCGGAAGAGCTGTAGGGAACTGCGCGCCGTGTCCGTTCTTGCCGCTTGAGGTGGGGAGCACCCATACGTCTGCCAGCTTGTCGGACTCGTAGCCAATATTGCGGCCACCGAGCGCTGGGGTGACGCGGCGATACGCCTCGCGGTCGAACTTCGGTGTGCGTGTCTTTGTCAGGTGGATCACGAACTCAGAACCGCGACTGACGCGCGAGTTCTGCGGTTCCGGCATACTGCTCGTCTTCGCCCATGTGATCAGGCTCTTGACGAAGAGCCCAATCCGGCTCGCCCGCTGCGCGATCTGGACGGGGATCATGCTCAACTCGCCGTCCTTGAGGTAGGAGTGGCCGGCGCTGTAGCGGCGTGCGGCGTGGTCCGCCCAAGACTTGGAATCCTTGCCCTGCATCGCGCGGAGCGCCTCGGCGGCGTTGCCTCTGATCTGCGTGCGGGTGTTGTACGAGTCCATGATGTTCCACCAGATAGAGCCATCATCTGCAAGCACATCGCGCAGCTGGAACAGGATCTGGACGGAGTGGCGGATGAACCCTTCGGGTGTCTGCTCGTGGCCGTAGGCGCACTCTTCCCCGTCAGCCCAGTGCACGAGCTTCGAGTCTTTGTAGATGCGGAGACCCCAGTACGGCGTCGACGTCACCACGCACTGAACGGAGCCCGGCTCCAGCAAGTCGAGCGCCTCCGTGACGTTGCCCTCGATGAGGAGATGCGCGGCCGTGGTCTGGTAGTCGGCCGCAGGCGCCTCGCGTTCAGTCGTTAGGTAGTCCAGCACCTTGCTCCGGGGCAGGAAGGTCTCGCTGAAGGCATCCTGGTCGAGCAGAGTGAGCACGTCCTGGACGGAGAGCTGAGCGCGACGGCCGAGGACCTTCGTGATGAAGGTGGGTGCCATTCCGACGAGCGGTGCGACCTCCGCGATGCTGAACGTCTCCTCGCGGGACAACCACGCCGGACGATTGAGGGCGGCGACCGGGGTCTGGGGCTTAATATCGGGGAGTTGGACCCCTTGCTTCAGCGCTACCACGCGAGGTCGGTCTGGTCCCATAGTGTCCACCTTGCCATTACTTGTTGACGGGAGTTGGACCCGGCGCCGTGTTGCGAAAACCGTGGTCCGGCTCATTGAACCTTGGGCCGCCGACATTTGCCGCTCGAGCCCCGGAATCATGGGAGCCGGGCCATGTCGGGAGCCACCGTTAGACTCTGGAGCCACTAGTCAAAGTCGAGTGCAGAGGTGGGCGCCAAAATGACACGAGTCTCCGAGGAGGCGCTCGAAACTGCGCTACATCAGCTCAGCGAGCACGTCCGCCGAACGGCCGACTCGAACTGGACTCAGGCGTTCCTCGCCGGACGTCGCATCGCCGCCGCTCCCTATGACTCTTCGACGCGAGGTGCCGACCGGGCGGTGGCCGACCTGTTTACGCTCGTTCCGGACGTACGAACGGGCACGCTCAACCCATTCATCAATCTGAGCTCAACGCAGCGTTGGCTCAAGAACGAGCAGGCGGGCCGCTCGACAGTCTGGAACAAGGCAACGCGTGGCTACACACAGACGCTGCTCTTCAACGACAACGGGGCCGGCGGCGACCGCCACATCGGCAATGGAATCCGCGCTGACGCGATCGATGTGCTGCTCGGTGAGTACCAGGCTCTCGGTGTCACCGGGCCAGCGGGGCCGGCGCTTGCCGTACTACTCACACGTGATATCGAATGGACATCCGAGCCGTCGACCGTCGAGCTCCAGACCTCCGCGGCTGACAAGCTCGGGCTCTCGCTCGAGGAGTACGAGCGCTTCACCACCCCGACGCCCCTTGGAGTCCCGGTCCTCGGCTCACCCGAGTGGTCAGCCACCCTCCTCGAACGGTCGTCGTTCGGGCCCCCTCCTGATGTGCAGCCGGGCACCGCGGCAGTCCAGGGGCATGGTTACGAAGAAGCTCCGATCGAACAGATCACATCGCTGATCGAGGAGTTCAAGAAGTTCGCAACGGCCTATGGGATCACTGCGAGTGACGGTGACATCCATGATCTGCTCGCGTCGACGCTCGGCAGTCAGTTCGTGCTTATGGCCGGCCCAAGTGGAAGCGGAAAGTCGCTGATCGCGTCTGCCCTCGCCGCGTTCTTCGCGAAGAAAGACCGTCGTACTCGCCTCGAGGGCAGCCGCTTCCTTGCTCGCCAGGAAGAGTTCCTCGGCTACTACTCGCATCTTGCCGGACAGCAGTTCATCGCGCAGTCGCCCCTTCTGGATCTGCTGCCCCTCGGGTCGACTGATGAGCGTAAGGATGCGCCCATCGTGATAATTGAGGAAGCGAACCTCTCTCCCATCGAGGGTTACCTCTCCGCGCTTGTGCACGGCCTGGGTGGTACGGAGGCCGGCGCGCTCGACTTCCGTCTCCACTCGCGGAGTGACGATGTGTCAACGATGGACGTTGACGTGACGGTGCCCTCGAGGCTGACGCTCGCACCGTACCCGCGCTTCTTTGCGACGATCAACGTGGACGCCGACTCTCCGTCGCCCGCACGCAAGGTCGCGAGTCGTGCGTGCGTGATCCTCACCGATACGCCCTCAATCGAGGAGGCACGTGTGTCGGCGGACATCCTGTCGCAGCCCTCGATGGAAGAGGCGGACGGGCCGGCGAGCACCACACTTGGGAGGCCGTCCTCAGCCTTCGCTCGGTACAACGAGTCAGGCTCCGACGTCTACGAAGAGGCTCTTCTCCGCAGGGGAAAGCAGCTGAGTGAGGTCATCGGTACAGAGGCGGTGAACTTCCGCTCCTATCAGAAGGCACTCTTCTACATCGCCTGGTACGTGGAGCTCGCCGGTGAGGATGAGCCGCAGCCCGATAGCGTCGTCGTCGCGACTGCGGTCGACAACGCGATTCTCCACTTCGTCTTGCCGACGTTGTCAGCGCACCAGTTCGCCGCCGCTATCGAAGGCCTCCCTGACATCGCGCCCACGAGCGTCCTCGCAAGCCGCGTGGATCGCCTGAAGACTGCGCTGCAGGGGCAGACGTTCGGCCCTTCGCCCGACTTCTGGGGAGCGTTGAGCTGACTCGTCTCGACTACCTCCGAAACGGACGCGCAATCGTAAGTGTGCGGGTCGAAGGCCGCCCACTGACACCCGCGCTTCCCTACGGACTGGCAATTGAGGCATACGGCGACGACCTACAGATCGTCGAGCCCGCGGATCGGTCGTTCGCGGGCCGTCTCGTTCTCCCTTTCCTCGCCGGACGCGAGTTGCGCATGTTCGACCTCGATGTGCCGTCGAGTGGCAACTTCACGGCACTGGATCTCGAGAAGCTGTGGGAGGCGGGCCGTGACCTTGCGAGCTGGCGGTCTCGCCTCGCGCTCACAAGCCCCGAGGACGCGTACGCAGAACCAGAGGCGATCGGGCGCACCCGGATCCTCGCCGACTGGCATGCGCTTGAGTTGTGCGCGTTCGAGGCGAAGCGGCTGCTGAATAGTTGGCCGATGAGAATCGGGCGTGAGCTTCGCTGGGTGCCCGTAGGAATCGGGGGCGGTTTCGAAGACCTGGGATATACAGAGCGTGAGGTAACTCGCGTTGGCTACCTGTCTCAGCACGAGGGGAACACTGCGGTGACGCGCTCTGCGCGGTGGTTTGGTCGGGGTGAACGCATCACGCTCTCGGCGGTCTCTTCACTAGCTCTCGAGGTCGCGGGCCTCGTGCAGACCACGTTGGGTGACGGAGATCGCCGGGCGCTGAGCCGGATCACGGGACCGATCAATCACGTTGGTCTACTCGCGGCCGCCCCACCGCATCAGGCGGATCCGGATCCTTCGTCCTGGCCCCCTGCGTTCACACGATTTGCGGCGGCATGCATGCGGGTGCTCACCGAACTCCTCGCGCGGCAGCGCGGTGACCAGGCGGTGCCGCTATTGGACACCGACGAGTTGTTTGAGGCGTGGCTCGCCGTCACCGTGCGGGATCGTGTGAGTGAGCGCCTGGAGTTGGCGGCGTCGGTTAGTGAGGGAGCGATCGCGTCGTGGGAGACCGACGCGATGACAATCGACCTGCTAGTAAAGCCAGCGATCGGGCGTGCGACTGAGATCGGGCAGGACAACTTCCGAGCGCTTGTGGCAAGCACACTCCTGCCAGACGTCGTAGTGACCGCAACCCGTGGCGACTTCACCGAGGTCGCGGTGCTCGACGCGAAGGCGTGGGCAAAGATGCTCCCGGAGGACGTGCTCTCTGAGAGCGCCAAGTATCTCTACGGGATCCGGAGAGTGGGAAGTGACCGCGTGCCGGCCATCACTTCCGTGCACATCGTGAGCTGCGCAGCGCGCCCCCAGATTCCATCTGCCGACGACGCCAAGATTGGTTTCGTTCACGCCACGCCCACCGCCGGGGAAACAGATATGAAGATCGCCATCGATGATGTGCTGGCGGCCCTAGCTTCTGCCGTCGAGCATCGAGAACAGGAGGCGTCGCTCCTCACCTGAGCGCGAACGACATGCCTCGCCCCGCTCGCTGGATCAGTACCCTTCGTGCGTCGATCGACGAAGCCACGCTTGCAGTGCGCCTCTACAACGACTCCGGTCAGAGCAGAGCGTTTGAGGGATTCGTCGTCCACATGCACCTTGCGTGGCTGTATCTGCTGCAGGCGCGCTTCGCCCGTGACGGCATTGACTATCGCTACAGGCGGCCGGACGACCCGCGCCGGTTCGTCGTGGTCGATGGCGAGCACAAGCGATGGGAACTTGCCAAGTGCGTCGCGGAACGGTGGACGAATGCTGACGATCCCGTCCGTCGAAACCTCGAGTTCTTCATCGCGCTCCGAAATCGAGTAGAGCACCGGCATGCGTCGACAGATCGCGATCTTGGTCTCACCGTCAGCGGTCACGCCCAAGCATTCTTGCTGAACTTTGAGGATGAGCTCGTCAGCACATTCGGCGCCAAGTACTCGCTGGCGGAGATTCTGAGATTTCCGGTGTTCGTCGGCACGTTCACCACCGACGGTGAGCAGGCGTTGCTCAAGTTGCGCGACCGCCTGCCCGCAGACCTCAAGCGGTTCATCGCGCAGTACCATTCCGGCCTGCCTGAAGCGACAGCTGCCGATTCTCGGTTTGAGCTTCGTCTGCGGGTCGTTCTTGAGATGGCTTCCCGTGATGCTGATGCCATGTCGATGCAATTCACTCGCTGGGATGACATGACCGAGGAGGAGCGATCCGCCGTAGCCGAGATGGGCCGCCGTGGACAGACCATCGTCCGCGAGCAGAGCCGTCCCGTCGTGGGGCATGGGCTGCTTCGTCCTCGTGAGGCGGAACTCAAGGTCGCGGATGCGGTTCCGTACCGCTTCACGAGCCACCATTTCCTTCGGGCCTGGCAGATCAAGAAGATCCGTCCGGTGAATGGCAGCGACAAGCCCGAGCGTACAGACGAGAAGTACTGCATGTACGACGCGCTGGGCCGTGGCTACGGGTACACGGAGGCGTGGGTGAAGTACCTCATCAAGCAGTGCTCAACTGCAGAGGGGTTCCAGGCCGTCACTGGTCGGTCCGCGGAAGCCAAGGGCGCCTCCGGGGGGCAGTAGTCACGGCCGCCGGTGCGCGCCGGTCAGACGCCGCGGCCCAGCCGATCCGGCAGGATAGAAGCCATGGATGGCGGACTATTCGATCTCGACGATTCGGTGCCCACAGAAGAGCAAGCGGCGCCGACGCCGATGACCGCACTTCAACGACAAACGATCCGCGACTTGTTCGCGCAGATCGGCGTCGTTGAAGCCCGAGCGCAGTTCGACGTAGTAGCCGAGCTGACCGGTGTCCGGATCGGGTCTGTGGCAGAGCTTGAGGTCGGTCCGGCTAACGTGCTGATTCAGATGCTTCGCAGTCGGGCGGCGTGGTCGGGACGGCCCAGTACCGGCAATGCATGGGCAGACCGCGAAGAAGACACTTGGATCGATCGACTGTAGAACCCGCTGTCTCGGGGCAGTCGATAAGCTCGGGCGAAGTAGCGGAGTCCCTGCGCGGTCTGAAGCCACGGGACGCTCTCTGACACGCGAAAGGCGGCGCTGATGCACCTTCTGTATGTGGTCGACTTCGACGTCTCTTCTGTACGAGAGGGAGACTCTGCCTTCGGGCTACTGCTTGATCATGTCGCGCACTGGCTGAGCCGAGGAACTGAGGTCGTCGTCCTTGTGTCGGATCTGCTCGAGTCAGGAAGTGCGACGCTACCCCCAATTGAGGTGGGTGAGTTGATCATCTCCGACCGCATTGCAGTATGGGAGTCGATCGCAGTCGGTGCAGACCGCGCGATGAGGCTGTCGGTGCAGCAGACGCTCGAGTCCGGAGTCGAACTCACTACCCGCGTCACGGTCAGTGAAGTTGCGGGCCGCGTGAGCTTCCGCGCTGGTATCAGCAGGGAGTACCTCGGTGGAGCGCTGACGCCGGTTCGCAGCACAAGTGTTTTCCAGCCCGGCATTGTGGGGTCAGTCGCGCGGGACGAATCGCTACGCCTCAGTATCGGTGGGCAGCATGTCGATCAACGCTTCCAGATGGTGCGGGATGCAGATGAGGTTGGCGCTCTGGTGGCCGCGTTGAAGTCACCTTCACGCCTGCCGATTCTGTTGGTGCACAGCAGGTCGACGGAGATCCGAGACGCTGCTTTCGTCGCAGCCAGCAAGCTCATTGGGCTCGCGAGAGTCGTCACGCTCACCTACTCGACTCGGGAGGCACTCCAAACCGCCATCCCCGGGCTTCAGGTACCCTTTGGTGGCGCCCGACTCGTGTGGTCCGATCTTGCGGCGCCCGGCATCGACGTTACGGCCGCGCAGGTGGAGGCTGCGGCGGACCGCGAGGTGCTTCGTAATCGTCTGATGCCTAGACTGGCTCCCGTCGCGGCGCTTACCCGCGGTGTTGACGAGGGGTGGCGGCGCGCTCGTCAGAAAGTCCAGCGGGCCGCGCGTGCTGATGCCGATGCGCGCGTTCGTCTTGCTCGAGAAGCAGCCGATATCGGCGCCGAGCGAGATGCCTTGCTCGCGCAGGTGGCGATCTTGGACGCCGACCTCAACGAAGCTCAGGAGCTGGCGGAGTCGTACGCCCACGACGTCGAAGCCCTCAAGGCGCGCGCCGATACAGCGGAAGATCTGCAGGCACAGGTGGACTACTGGAAGGGGCAATACCTCGCGCAGTACGAGCCCGTCGAGGAAGCCGAGACAGACCCCTGGGAGGAGATTCTTCCGTTGGTGGAGTCGTCCGACCCCACGGATACTTTTCTAGGGCTTACGGATGCGAGTGACTCTCGTATCGTCTTCACCGAAGCAGCCGGGCGCTCTTGGAAGAAGATCGCGTACCCCGATCCCACCGATATGACTGAGGCGCTGATCGCGTTGTCGCGGGCGGCGCAAAAGCTCTACAGCGACGACCCAGGTTCAATCGGGCACATCGACGACTGGTTCAAGCAGAACTTTGGTTTGAACGTCTCGACCGCCGACGACACGATCGAGAAGAACAAGTCACTGCGCTACTTTGACTTTGACGGGAAACGACGCGACCAGGTGCCCCACGTCAAGGTGCGTGACGCAGTCAAGCCGAACGAAGTCGGGCGAATCCACTTCGCGTTCGATAAGGACGGGCGGCGGCTCATTGTGAACCACGTAGCGCTGAAGCTCTACGGAATCTGACCGCCGGGGATTTCACGCAGAACCTGCTCGACATGTTTGGCTGACTCGAAACCCATGGTGCTCCTCTGGCAATCTGATCTCAGCGTATCGATGACCACCGACGCGACCGACCTGCGGACGGTCGTCAGTTCGTTTGGAGGCTGAAGACTCAGCGGTTGCGACTCGCTGGTAAGCGGCCATGCGTGCCACGTCCAGAGGCCGCGGGCGCAGCTCTTTGGTGACTGTCCTCGTGTCGTACCCGACCGCGATGGCGATCTTGCGGAGCGATGTTCCTGCCGTTTCAACCGGGGGGCTCGGTCGACCTCGTCCGAGAACATGCTGCGGCCCCGTTACGGGTGCGAAGCGACCGCGGGGAGACCGCTAATCCAATTGCCCAACCTGTTGACAATATAGTACATATGTTCTATAAATAGATGGTCATCGAGACCTGATGCTGCCTAGCTCCTGCGACTGGACATCTTCAGGTCTCTGATGAACAGTGACCTCGCTTACCCCGCGACTCGGGGCATGAAGCTTGAGGAGTCACTTATGTCGTCACACGCAGAGGACGACGGATCTGCCCGCCTGGCCCAGATGGGCTTTCAGCCAGGAGAACCGATCCACGATTGGGTGATCGATGAACCTGACAAACTGTTGGACAGAATTCAGGAATCGTTGTTCACATCGACGTACTCGCGTATCGTTCCGATCTACCTCACCAACGCCGGCAAGTCCGCCAGGATCCCGGTCGTTGTTGTGAAAGCCGAAGCCCGGTACGACGCATTCGGTTTCGTGCCAGGTTCGACTCCGGTAGGAGATTGGGAAATCCCAGGCTGGTACCTCGAAGGCTGGGTGGTGAGATCCGGCTTTGACACCTTCGAGGACATTGTCCGCGTACGAATCGTCTGGGACGACCCGATCGTGAACGATTCGCTCCTCTGGCAAGCCATCCCAAACGAGCCGAACACGAACGCGTCGTTCGAGGTCGTCGATTGGTGACCACACAGCTCCTGGCCGAGGTAACTAACGTCACCTCGGCCAGGAGCTTCTTTCCTTATCGACTTCCCGCGTTACGAGCTCTGATCTCAGCGGCCACAGTCCTTGCGTGACAGCCAACAGCGATCGCGATCTTGCGGAACGAGACTCCTTCGGCGTACAGCTCCGCCGCACGAGCCAACGCCTGTTCACTCAAACCCTTCGGTCTCGTCGGCACCCCGGCGCGCTTGCGTACATTCTGAATTGTCCACTCCGTGACGCCGAAGTCTCGAGCGATGTCGACAGGGCGATCGCCGGCCTGGTAGCGGTGGAGGATCTCGTCGCACTGCGCGGGTTTGAGCTTCGAGAACGACGTGCGAGCCGGCTGGTCGTTCACAGGGGTGCGCTCGACTCGCTCGGAAGTCGCTCGCTTACAGAGGTCACGGATCTTCTCCACCTCTGTTCGAGAATTCAAGTAGCGTCCCAGTAGGCGCACACTGTGTTGAGACAGTGACAAGCCCCGGCTGTGAAGAAATTCCAGCCGGGGCTTTTTCCGTCTCCGGATGCCGTGCGCGCGGCCTCGTCACCCCACAGCAGTGCCGGCTACGCGGATTCTTCGCCCGCGTGAGCGGCATCCATCCTCGTCGAGTGCAGCTGCAGGATGGCGACCGCCTCGTGGAGCGAGCCGAGCGGCGTCTCGATCTCGTCGTAGTGATGGACGAAGCCGTTCGCGTCGCGCGCACTCACCGCCACGATCGCGTAGCCGGGGCGCGCCACGCGCGTCGTGCGTCCGAACCGTCGTCGCGCCATGGGAACCGCCTCTCGTCGCCGCCGAGGCTACCCACATCGGCGCCGGAGCGACCGACGACACCCGGACGAGATGCCACCCGGGCGGGCGTGGGACGGGGACTCAGCGCGAGGCGGACTTCTTCTTCTTGCCGCTCTTGCCCTCGGCGGGCGGCTCGTCGGTCTCGACGTCCGGGGTCTCGTCGGCGGCCGCCGCCTTCTCTTTCGCCCGACGCTTCGCCTGCGAAGCGAGGCGGGCGAGGTCGACCATGCGCAGGGCGTCCATGCGCGCCTTGCGCATCTGCGCGTACTCGGGATCGGCGTCCGCCGTCATGCCCTCGACGTCGAGCCTCTTGGTCAGGTTGGCCTCGACATCGCCCCACGCGGCGATCCGCGCATCCGCGACCAGCTCGGCGACCCGGTCGGGGTCGTCGGCGAGTGCCCGCAGCTCCTTCGCGACACCGCGCGACTGCTTCGCCCGGCGACGCAGGTTGCGCGTGTCGCGATCGCGGTAGTCATGCGTCCCCGACGAGTCCGAGAAGCGACCCCAGGCGCGCTTGCGCTGGTGCGTCACGCGCTCGGCGGCCTGATCCTGCTCGTCGGCGAGCGCCCGGACGGTCGCGCGCGCGTACTCGCCGAACACTTCGCCGTCGAAGTGCCCGCCGCGCGCGATGGTGTCGACGAGGATGCGGTTGCGCACCGCGAGTCGCGCCGCCGCCGTCGCGATGGACAGCCCTTCGGCGATGGCCTCTTTCGTGCGCCCCACGGGACCTCCCGCTCCAGGCTATCGTCCGGCGGGGTCGAGACGCGGTGCCGGCGGCGCTCAGGTGAGGGCGGCGACGACGGCCTCGACGCGGCGGGTGCGCGTTTCGGCCGCCTTCGCCGACGTGACCTTCGTCACGTGCGCCTTGCGCGCGCTCGGCGAAAGGGCGTCGAAGGCGCCCCGTGCCCCGGCCGCCGCCAGCGCCGCGGCGAGGTCGTCGGGAATCTCGACCGTGCGCGGCGCCGTGTCGAGCGTCAACTCGACGGTGATGGCATCCCCGCCCGCGAGACCCGTCGCCGCGCGCTTGTCGGACGAGAACGGGATGAGGAACCGCCCGCCCATCACCCCGATGGTGCTCTGGTAGGAGTAGCCGTTCACGTCGACCAGCACCGCGGGGCGCTTGCCGCCGCCCAGCTGCTCCACGACGTCGGCGGGAACCTCGATGCCGGTGTTGTTGCCCGTCTGCGACAGGGTCGTCTCGAAACGCATGCGGCGAGTGTCTCAGAGCCGCGATTACGTCACCACCCCGAAAAGCGCAATCCCCTCCGATCGCACCGGGGCCGCTCGTACCGTCGGAATCGTCGCGGAGGGCCTCGGAGCGTACTCGGGGGCCTTCTGTCGTATCCGGGTTCTACCCGAAGACGGCCCCTGCCCGCAAAGGGCAATCCGAACAGCGCATTGTCTCCGAAGATGTGTAAAGGCGCCCGAACGGTCGCTGTCAACACACTGGGAGGTTCACCATGAGCTCTTCACCCAACCGTCTCGTCGCCACCATCTTCGGCGCCGTCTACCTGCTCGTCGGTCTGCTCGGATTCGCCGTCACCGGCGGCGTCGGCTTCATCGCCACCGAGGGCGGACTGCTCCTCGGCATCTTCGCGGTCAACCCGCTGCACAACATCGCGCACCTGCTGATCGGTGCCGCGCTGCTCGTCGCCGGCTTGGCCAACGCCCGTGCCGCCAAGGGCGTCAACACCACGGTCGGCGCCGTCTACCTGCTGCTCGGTATCGTCGGCTTCTTCCTGGTCGGCACCGCCGCGAACATCCTCGCGCTGAACACCGCCGACCACTTCCTCCACCTCGCCAGCGCGGTCGTGCTGCTGGGTGTCGGTCTCGGCACCGAGCGCAGCATCCCGCGTACCGCGGCGGTCTGACGATGACTGCCGCGACCTTCGTGAGGTCGTGGCCCTCCGTATCCGCGTGGGGGGCCGGCCTCATCGTCGCCGCCCTCGGCGCGGGTGCGGTCGTCCGTGCCGATTCCGGGGCCGCCGCGCGCGGCCTCGGAATCGGGATGGTCGTCCTGGGCCTGGCGGGCCTGGCGTGGGGCGCCGCCGCCCTGTCGACCGGACGCTTCGTCCTCCCCCGGGCGACGCTGGCCGGCGTGCTGCTCGCCCTCGTGGCGACCACCGGCTTGATGTTCCTCGCCCCGGCGCACACCAGCATCATCGGTGTGGCCGCGGCATCCGTTCTGCTGGTCGTCGTCGGAGCGACCGCCGCGACGCATCTGCGTCGTCTGCGCCGCGACTCCGGCGCACCCCGCACCGCGCAGCCGATGAGCGTGATCGGCCTTCTCGTGGCCGCCGCCGTCGTCGCGGTGCTGGTCACCCCCGCTCTCGGCGCCACGCAGGACGCCGTGCTGTTGCGCGACGACGGCACCGTTCCTGTGATCTCGCACGAAGGTCACTGACCCGGCCGCCCTTCCCGCGCCCACCCGCTCAGACGGTGGCACGCTGGAAGGGTGACCGACGCGACCTACCCCTCCGCTCCCGGCTGGATCCAGTCGTTGCGGGGCAAGATCCTCGTCGCTCTCGCGGGCGACCCGACCGGCATGGCCCCGTACGTGCGCGCCATCGCCGACGGGGACGACACGGGCTACTTCGCCGAGAACGGCCCCGCGTGGACCGTGCACGCGGGGATGGGGACGCTGGTCGCCGGCATCCGCGCCCTTCTCCTGCAGGCTCTGCACCCCGGCGCCCTCGCGGGCGTGCACGACTGGTCCCGCTACCGTGAGGACCCCATCGGACGCCTCACGGGCACGGTGCGCTGGGTCATCACCCTCACCTATGGTTCCCGGACGCAGGCGGATGCCGAGACCCGCCGCGTCGGACGCTTCCATCAGCGCGTGAAGGGCGAGTACCGTGCCGGCGACGGCTCGGAGCGCGCCTACACCGCCGAGGCGGCCGACCTGGTGCGCTGGGTGCACCTGGCGTTCACCGACGCCTTCCTGGCCGGGCACGAGGTGTCGCGCCAGCCGATCCCCGGCGGCGCCGACGGCTACGTCGCCGACTGGGCGACAGCGGGACGGCTGATGCGCGTCGTCGATCCGCCGCTCACCCGCGACGCTCTGCGCGCCGAGATCGACGGCTTCTACGACCGGGGCGAGCTGCGCGGCGACGAGCGAGTCGCCGACGTCGTCCGCTTCCTGCGCAAGCCGCCGTTCCCCGGGGTGATGGGCCTGTCGTACCGCGTGCTGTTCGCCGCGGCCGTGGCGACCATCCCGCGCCGCTACCGCAAGATGCTCGGGGTCAAGCGGTGGCCCCTGCCCGTGCTCGGACTGACACGCCTCGTGCTGCGCATCACGGAACGTGCCCTCGGCTCCGGACCCCGCGCTCAGGACATGGCCCGGGTGCGTCTGCGCCGCCTGGAGCGGGAGACGCCGGAGGCGGCATGAGCGACGATCCCCGCCAGGCGGCCGAACGCTACCGCCTCGACCGCGCGCTGCGCGGGGCGGGGCTGGAACCCGAGCCCACACGCTCGGCACCGGAACGCGGATCCACCGCGGCCGAACGTGCGGCGTTCGTCGAGACGGCGATCCAGCAGGCGATCCGCCGCGGTGAGTTCGACGACCTGCCCGGCGCCGGAAAACCCCTCACCGGTCTCGGGGAGTCGCACGACCCCGACTGGTGGATCCGGCGCAAGATCGAGACCGAGCAGCTCACCGGCCTGGGGCCTCCGGCCCTCACCCTGCGGGTGGAGTACGCCGAGAGGGCGGAGCGCATGGATGCCATCGCGCGCGAGGCCGAGGTGCGCGACGCCCTCGAGGACTTCAACCGTCGGGTGATCGAGGCCCGTCGGCAGCTGCTGGGCGGCCCGCCCGTCGTGACGCCGACGGTGGACGTGGATGCCGAGGTCGCGGCCTGGGCCGAGCGACGCCGGGCCCGCGAGGCGGCCGCCGCGATCGAGGCTCCCGCGCCGCGGCGGCGATGGGGCCGGCGCAGGCGCTGAGGTCCTGAGACGTCGAGGAGTCCGGGGACCCGCGAGGTCAGAGCGCGGCGAGGGCCTCGGCGCGCTCGACCAGGGCCCGGGCCCGCGCCAGCGTCGGGGCGTACGAGCCGTCGACGGGACCGTCGGGCGTCGCGCCCAGCAGCGCACGGGCCCGCTCGACCTCGTCCGGCGCGGGGGTGAACCCCGCGTGAGCGCCCGCGACGGCGGCATCGTGCAGGGCGAGCGTCCCGGTGAAGCCCATCGCCACGGCGTGCGTCGCGGCATCCCGCGCCTGATCGACCGGGCCGCACGGGCCGTCGATCGGGCCCGCGATCCCCGCGGCGGCCGAGGCGACCACGAGCTGCGCCCGCGGCCACGACAGCGCCAGGCGGTCGGCGCCCATGCCCGTGTCGCGACGGAAGTCACCCGTTCCGAACGCCAGGCGGCGCGTCGCGGGGTGGGCGGCGATCGCGGGGGCGACCAGCAGGGCCGCCGCCGACTCGATCATCGCGACCACGGGGACGCCCTCGGGAAGGGATGCCGCGACGTGGGCGACGTCGTCGGGTCCGGCGCACATCGCCAGCACCACCCCGGCGAGTCGATCCTCGAGCTCGCGTCCGAGGGCGAGATCGTCCTCGCCGTCGCGCGTGCCCGCGGCGCTGATGCGCAGCCACACGGGCGACTCGGCGGCCGCCCGACGCGCGCGATCCCGTCCCTCGGCCTTGCGACCGGCGGGCAGCCCGTCCTCGAGGTCGAGCACGAGCACGTCGGCCGCGGTCTCGAGGCCGCCCGCGAGCGGCGAGCGGAGCATCCACGTGCGCGCGAGCGCGACACGCGCAGGGGCGGGGGC
>NZ_QAJB01000210.1:0-4985 GCF_003061325.1 Microbacterium sp. HMWF026 | reverse complement strand
GTGTGCGGGACTGGCGGGCGATGCGGGACCGTCTCGCGACGCTCTGGCGTCGGTCGCTGCGCTTCCGCACAATCGTCATCACCGTCACACTGACCGCCGTGACGATCCTCGTGACGTGCGTCGCGATGGCCCTCGTCATCCAGAACGAGCTCTTCACCGCCCGCAAGGACCAGGTGCTGCTCGAGGCGCAGCGGGCCACGGCGGCGGCGCAGGCGACCCTCGACGCGGCGGTGGACTCCACCGACCCCGCGGCGGCGCAGACGCTCATGAACGGCATCGCCACGCGCCTGTCGCAGCAGTCCTCGAGCGATCTGATCGCGCTGTACCGCATCGGTCCGCCCTCGCCGCTGGCCCCGCAGCCGTTCATCTCGCCCGCGTTCCAGTCCCGGCTGGTCACCGAGGCGCTGCGCACCCAGGTGCAGTCGAGCCCCGACCTGCAGTGGTGGCAGTCGGTGGCGCTTCCCGCCGACAACGGGCGCGACGTGCCCGGCATCCTGGTGGGGCACCAGTTGCGCTTCCCCGCCGAGGACGGCGTCGACTACTACGAGCTGTACATGGGGTACGACCTGACCAGCGCCTCGCAGACGCTCGCCTTCGTGCAGGTGCTGCTGTGGGTGGTCGGCCTCGTCCTGGTCGTGCTCATCGGGGCGATCGCCTGGTTCGTGCTGCGCTCGGTGACGACGCCGATCGCGGATGCCGCCGAGACCAGCGCGAAGCTCGCGGCGGGCGATCTGGGCGTGCGGCTGCCCGTCCGCGGCGAGGACGAGCTGGCGACGTTGAACCGCTCGTTCAACGCCATGGCCGACAGCATCGAGTCGCAGATCAAAGAGCTCGCCGACCTCTCGCTCGTGCAGCAGCGTTTCGTGTCGGACGTCTCGCACGAGCTGCGCACGCCGCTGACGACGATCCGTCTCGCGGCCGACATGATCAACGACCAGCGCGAGGAGTTCGATCCCGCGACGGGTCGCGCGGCCGAGCTGCTGCACGCCCAGGTGCAGCGCTTCGAGGTGCTGCTGACCGATCTGCTCGAGATCAGCCGCTACGACGCCGGGTCCGTCCAGCTCGAGCTCGAGGCGACGAGCCTCGCCCACCTGGCCGAGGACGTCATCCTGTCGATGGAGCAGCTGGCCGAGGGACACGGCTCCGACGTCCGCCTCGTCGCGCCGGGCGGGTACACCCCGGTCGAGATGGACGCCCGACGCGTGCGGCGCATCGTCCGCAACCTGCTCGGCAACGCGATCGAGCACGGCGAAGGACGCCCCATCGTGGTGTCGGTGGACAGCGATCGGGATGCCGTCGCCCTCGGCGTGCGCGACTTCGGCCTGGGCATGCGCCCCGACGACGTCGAGCGCGTGTTCGACCGCTTCTGGCGGGCCGACCCCTCGCGCGTCCGCACGATCGGCGGAACGGGTCTGGGTCTGTCGATCGCCCTCGGCGATGCGCGCCTGCACGGCGGCACCCTGGCGGTGTGGTCCGAACCCGGACGCGGGTCGAACTTCGTCCTGACGCTCCCGCGCAACGGTCGGCCCGTGAACAGTTCGCCCCTGCCGCTCGTCCCGGACGACGAGCAGGGCGGCGCCCTCGAGGCGTTCGGCCTGACCCAACCCATCGCCACCCGCCCCGGCATCCGGAGGACGACATGAGACGCGCGCTCGCCCTCGTCAGCCTCGCGCTGGTGCTCGCGCTCGCCGCCTGCACGGGCCTTCCCACCTCGGGATACGTCAACCCGGGTCGAGGACCTCAGACCGACGACACGCAGGCTTTCGCCTTCGTGCCCGACGGCCCCCAGGACGGGGCGGCCCCGGCCGACATCGTCGAGGGGTTCCTGCGGGCCGGATCCGGTCCCACCGACGACTGGGCCACGGCCAAGATGTTCCTCGCGCCGGGCACCTCCTGGGACCCGCGCGCCCGCGTCACCATCGACCGCCTCTCGGACCGCCGCGCGGCCGCGACCTCGGACGGCACGGGTGTCACGGTGGCGCTGACCACGGTCGCCGGAGTGGATGCCACCGGCGCCTACGCGCCGTCCGCGTCGGGGGTGAGCGAGACGTTGAATTTCACCCTCGCGCAGGTCGAAGGGCAGTGGCGTATCACCTCCGCGCCGGACGGCGTGGTGCTGTACGAAGAGGTGTTCCCGACCGTCTACCAGTCGGCATCCGTCGCGTACTTCGATCCGACGTGGAGCTTCATCGTCCCGGACGTCCGGTGGTTCCCGCGCCCGCTGGTGGCCAGCCGCGTCGCGACCGCCCTGGTCGACGGGCAGCCCAGCCCGTGGCTCGCCGGCGCGGTCAAATCGGCCTTCCCGGACGAGCTGTCGCTCGTGGGACGCTCGGTGACGCTGTCGTCGGGCGGAGTCGCGCAGGTGCAGCTGCCGCAGGCGGCGCTGAGCCTGGACCGCACGACCCTGGACCGCATGCAGACGCAGCTCGTGCGCAGTCTGTCGAGCGCCGGGATCAGCGACGTGCAGATGACCGTGGACGGCGCGCCCGTCACGGCATCCGAGGTGCCCGTGCGCGTGACCCGGGTCGATCCGGCGCCGGCTGTTCTCACCGCGCTCGGTGTCTTCGGCTCGCTGTCGGGCGACGCCGTCGAACCGATCAACGGCCTGTCGGATGCCGTGGAGTCTCTGCTGCCGGCATCGGTGGAGCTCGAGGCCGACCGCAGCCTCGCAGCGGTGCGATCGCAGGACGGAGACGTCGCCAGCGCCTTGAGCGACGGACGCACGTTCCTGCTGGACGAGCGCCCGGGCCTGATCGCGCCCTCGATCGACGGTGAGGGGGCCATCTGGAGCGTGCCCTCGGCGTCGCCGACGCAGGTGCGCGTCATCACGGCCGAGGGGGTGCCGCGCGAGGTCGGCAACGCCTGGCCGGACGCCTCCGAGATCACGGCCATGCAGATCTCGCGCGACGGAACGCGCGTGGCCGCGATCGTCACCGTCTCGGGGACGCGCGAGGTGTGGCTGGCCGGGATCGAGCGCGAGAACGGCACGGTCGAGCTCGGCGCGCCCCACGTGCTCTCGTTCTCGCAGCAGGGGGCGTTCGATCTGGCGTGGCTCGACGACACCACCGTGGGCGTTCTGGCCACCGTCGACGGCGCGAGCCGGTTGCGCGAGCTCAACGTGGGAGGGCGCGGCACCGAGGCGGCGGCTCCCGACGGTGCGCTCATCCTGGCCGCCGGCAGCACCAGCGTGCGCGTGCTCGACGACCAGGGGCGCCTCTACAGTCGGCGCGGCAGCTCGTGGACGCTGGTGGCATCCGGCATCCGCGTTCTCGCCGCCCAGCAGGGCACGACGTCCTGACCCTCCTCCCCGGCGGGACCACCGGGCCCGTTCTCCCCGGTCGGGCGTCTCGTCGCCTCACCGCGACCCCGGAGTCGGCCACCGTGATGGGATGCGGTGGATCCTTCGCTCCCTCTCCGAGGCGCTGACGTTCTGGCTGCCCCTGTCCTGCGCGGGGTGCGGAGCGGCGGACGTCTCTTTGTGCGAGGGATGCCGCTTCGCCCTCGTTCCGCGGATCCAACGCCGCTCCGTCTCATCGGGGGTGGTCGTCACCGCGGCCCTGGCGTTCGACGGCGTCGCGGCGCGGACGATCCGCGCGCTGAAAGAGGAGGGACGGACCTCGCTCGCCCGGGCGCTGGGCCCCGCGCTCGCGGCCGCGGTGCGTGCGGCCGTGGGCGCGCACGGCGTCCGCCCCGTCGTGCGGGTCACGGCCGTGCCCTCGTCGCGCGCGGCGTTCCGGCGGCGCGGTCATCGACCCGTCGAGCTCCTCGTGCGGGCGAGCGGTCTACGGTCCGAGCGCCTGCTGCGGGTGGCGCGGACGCCGCGCGATCAGCGCGGACTCGGCCGCACCGAGCGGCGCGCGAACGTGGCGGGCGCCCTCGAAGCCCGGCCGATCGACGGCGGGGTCGTGGTGGTGGTCGACGACGTCGTCACCACCGGGGCGACCCTCGTCGAGGCCGATCGCGCGCTGCGCGCGGCGGGAGCGGACCACGTCGTGGCCGTCGCGCTGGCGCACACGCCGAGGCGCGACGGATCCGCAGAGGAACCGCAGGGGAATCCGAGGTGATTGCCACGTGACAGGAGCATGACCGGCCACTAGCGTAAGGATGACTGAAGGCGACGGACGTTCCGCCCTTAGACCGGGCGGAACCCGGAACAAGGAGGTCACGGATGGACACCAACATCGTCGGCGTGGGAGTCGGTATCACCGATCGTTTCCGCTCGGTGGTCGAAGAGAAGGTCAGCCGCATCGAGCACCTGGCGCCGCGAGCGCAGGCCCTCGAGGTCAAGGTGACGCACCGCTCCTATCGCAACGGTCGCATGGAGGACGATACGGTCGAGCTCACGCTCGACGGCAAGGGTCCCGTCGTCCGGGCCGAGGCCACGGACGCCGACAAGTTCGCCGCTCTCGACCTGGCGGTCGACAAGATCTCGGAGCAGGTGCGTCGCGCCAAGGACAAGCGCGTCGACGCCCGCAACCACCCCCGCGGTGCCAAGTTCGAGAAGGGCACCGGCGAGCTGTCCGGTATCGACGTCGAGCCCGCCTCGGTCGAGGTGCTGCGCGCGGTCGCCACGGGCGAGGTGCCGATCCAGAACGCCGAGGTCGAAGAAGAGGAGTACTCGCCCGTCGTCATCCGGCAGAAGGAGTTCGGGGCCGAGTGGATGACGGTCGAAGACGCCGTCGACCGCATGGAGCTCGTCGGACACGACTTCTTCCTGTTCATCGACGCCCGCAACGATCAGCCGAGCGTCGTCTACCGCCGCAAGGGCTGGGACTACGGAGTGATCGCGCTCGCGACGCAGGCACCGCCCGCCGCGCAGGTCGCTTCGTGATCCGCTGAGCGCAGACAGACGCCCCCGGCCTCGGCCGGGGGCGTCGTGCGTTTCGCGTGCGGGCGTCAGCCGTCGAAGATGTCGCCGAGCAGCGAGCCGATGACCAGGCCGCCGAGCATGCCGCCGACCATGTTGCCCCCGCCCATGCCGCCGC
>NZ_QAJB01000209.1:0-2404 GCF_003061325.1 Microbacterium sp. HMWF026 | reverse complement strand
CCTCATGACCACCGTCGCCCTCGTCGGCATCCTGATGCTCGCTCTCGTCGTGGGGACCACGACGATCCGTCCCCTCCTCCCCGGCTTCGATCCCTTCGGGCAGGACCTCTCCCGGGCGCTGCTGCCGCCCTTGGTCGACGCCGCCCACCCGCTCGGCACCGACCCGCTCGGACGCGACCTTCTCAGCAGGATCGCGCTCGCCTCGGCCGTCACGCTCGGCATCACCGTGGCCATCGTCTGCCTGAACGCCGTGATCGGCACGACGGTCGGCATCCTGGCCGGCTTCTTCGGGGGGCGTATCGAGTCGGGTCTGTCGGTGCTGTCCAACACCGTGCTGGCCATGCCCGTGGTGCTGCTGCTCATCGCCGTGTGCGCCGTCATCCCGCCGAGCGCGGGTCTCACGATCCTCGTCGTCGGCTGCACGTGGTGGGTGGGTTACGCCCGCGTCACGCGAAACGTCGCGGCAGCGCTGCGCGCCCAGGACTTCGTCGTGGCGCCGCGCACCCAGGGTGCCGACCGATTCTGGTCGCTCACGAGGCACGTGCTGCCGAACGTCTGGCCGCACACGCTCATCATCGCCGCGACCGATGTCGCCACCATCGTGCTGATCGAGGCCTCCCTCGAATACCTCGGTCTGGGCGTGCAACCGCCCACCCCCAGCTGGGGGGCCATGATCTACGACGGCCAGAAGTACCTGGCCACCGACCCCTGGCTGGTGATCCTGCCCGGCCTGGCGATGTTCCTCGCCGTCGGCGGCGTGCAGTTCCTCAGCCAGCAGTTCACCGCGGAGGCGCGGGGCGCCTTCCTGCGCAAGGGAGTCCGCCGATGAACCACCCCGTCCTCTCCGTCGAGAACCTGCGTCTCGAGGTCGCGACCCCCGACGGACCCCGCACGGTTGTCGACGACGTCGCTTTCGAGGTCGGCCCTTCGTCCGCCCTCGGCATCGTCGGGGAGTCCGGATCGGGCAAGAGCCTGACCATGCTCGCCGCCCTCGGATTGCTCCCGCCGGGCGTCCGCGTGGCCTCGGGCGAGGTCCGCATCGACGGGCGCGCGGTGACGTCGATGAGCGAGCGTGACCTGCGCGGCATGCGCGGACGGGTCACCGGTATGGTCTTCCAGGACCCGATGTCGGCGCTCAACCCGCTGCGCTCCGTCGGCGCACAGGTCGCGTCCGCGGTACGCGCCCACTCCCCCGGCACCTCGCGCGCGGCGGCGCGACGGCGGGCCGTGGAGCTGCTGGAGTCGGTGGGCGTGCGCGACGCCGCGGTCCGGGCGGCATCGCGCCCTCACCAGTGGTCGGGCGGTATGCGTCAGCGCGCGGTCATCGCGATGGCCATCGCCAACGACCCTCTGCTCCTGATCGCCGACGAGCCCACGACCGCGCTCGACGTCACGGTCCAGGCGCAGGTGATGGCCCTGCTCGACGAGGTGCGCGAGCGCAACGGGTCGGCACTGGCGCTCATCAGCCACGATCTCGGTCTCGTCGCTCAGCACACCGACCGCCTCGTCGTCATGCGCTCGGGTCGCGTCGTCGAACGGGGCGACACACGGGCCGTCCTCGCGGCTCCGGCGCACGAGTACACCCGTCGCCTCCTCGCGGCTGCCCCGTCGACGCGGACCGGCTCCGATCGCCCCGCGCTCGTCGAGACGGCGGAGGAGCCCGCCCTGGAGGTGACCGACCTCGTCGTGGAATACCCGGGTCGACGCGGCCGGCGCACCCGCGCCGTCGACGGGGTGAGCCTGCGCATCCGCGCCGGCGAGACCGTCGCGGTCGTCGGGGAGTCCGGATGCGGCAAGTCCTCGCTGCTGCGGGCGATCCTCGGGCTGACCCCGGCGAGCGCGGGAACGATCCGCTTCGAGGGGCGCACCGCGTCGCCCGACATCGCCGGACGCAGCGCCGAGCTCCGCTCTCGCGCGCAGGTGGTGTTCCAGGACCCCTCGTCGGCGCTGGACCCGCGGATGAGCGTGGCCCGCTCCGTCGGCGAGCCGCTGAGAATTCGCCGCGGCTACAGCGCCGCCCGCGTGCGGACGCTGCTCGACGGCGTCGGCCTGGACCGCTCGTTCGACGACCGTCTCCCCACGCGCCTGTCGGGCGGTCAGCGCCAGCGCGTCGGCATCGCCCGGGCGCTCGCACTCGATCCCGCGATCGTGCTGCTGGACGAGCCGGTATCGGCTCTCGACGTCTCCATCCAGGCGCAGGTGCTGGATCTCCTCGGCGCTCTGCAGCGGGACCAACGGCTCGCCTACCTCTTCGTCTCGCACGATCTCGGCGTCGTCCGCGGGATCGCCGATCGCGTCGTCGTCATGCAGTCCGGACGCATCGTCGAGGAGGGTCCGACCGAGAGCGTCTTCGCCGCGCCGCGGCACCCGTACACCCGCACCCTCCTGGATGCCATCCCTCATC
>NZ_QAJB01000208.1:0-4367 GCF_003061325.1 Microbacterium sp. HMWF026 | reverse complement strand
CGCCATGACCGCCCTCAACGGCGGGCGGCTCAACATCGCCACCTGCTCGCTGGGCGGGGCGCGGTGGGCGCTGGATCGCGCGATCGCCTACGTGCACGAGAGGTTCACCTTCGGTGAGGCCCTGAGCGAGAAGCAGTCGGTCATCTTCGCGGTCGCCGACATGGCCACCGAACTCGACGCCGCCCGCCTGCTCGTGCGCGATGCCGCGCAGGCCCTGGATGCCAAGGCCCCCGACGCCGCGACGCGCTGCGCGATGGCCAAGCGCTTCGCCACCGACGTCGGGTTCCGCGTCGCCAACGAGGCCCTCCAGCTGCACGGCGGCTACGGCTACCTGCAGGACTACGGCATCGAGAAGGTCGTGCGCGACCTGCGCGTCCACCAGATCCTCGAGGGGACGAACGAGATCATGCGGCTCATCGTGGGCCGCAACGTGCTCGCCGCGTGACGCGCGGGCGTCGCCGTGCGGGCAAGACCCTCGGTGGATGTCGCAGGGCCGTGCGAGCATGCGGGTGCGGGGCATCCGCGACGAGACGACGGGAGTGACATGACGGATCACGATGGCGGGTACGAGACGATCCGCGTCGAGCAGCGCGGGCGCGTGGGCTGGATCACCCTCGACCGACCCGAGGCGCTGAACGCGCTGAACACCCGCACGATGACCGAGGTCGTCGCCGCGGCCGAGGCCTTCGACGCCGACGAGGGCGTCGGGGCGATCGTGGTGACCGGCAGCGAGAAGGCCTTCGCCGCCGGGGCGGACATCAAAGAGATGGAGCAGAAGTCGGGCCTCGACATGATGCTCGCCGACCACTTCGGCGCGTGGGCGCGCTTCGCCGCCGTCCGCACCCCCGTGGTCGCCGCGGTGTCGGGGTACGCGCTGGGCGGCGGGTGCGAGCTGGCGCTCATGTGCGACGTCATCCTGGCATCCGATCGCGCCCGGTTCGGGCAGCCCGAGGTGCAGCTGGGCGTGATCCCGGGCATGGGCGGGACGCAGCGACTCGTCCGCGCGCTGGGGTACTACAAGGCGGCCGAGCTCGTGCTGACCGGGCGCATGATCGACGCCGCCGAGGCCGAGAGGGCGGGTCTGGTCTCGCGCATCGTCGCGGCCGCCGACCTGCTCGACGAGGCCGAGAACGTCGCTCGCACCATCGCCGACAAGCCCCTGCCCGCGTTGTACGCGGCGAAGGCGGCGCTCGACGTGGCCCTCGAGTCCACCCTCGCCGAGGGCGTCCGGTTCGAACGGCAGGCGTTCGCCGCGCTGTTCGACACCGCCGATCAGAAAGAGGGGATGGCGGCGTTCCGCGAGAAGCGGGCGCCGTCGTTCACGCACCGATGAACACGAGGGAGCGGCGGGGCGGGGCGGACGCGGGGATCCGCGTAGCCGTGCTGCCCGTCGGCTCTCAGAGCGGGTCGGGCACGGGCGCCGGGTCGGCGAAGTCGCCCGCACCCTTGCGGAAGCGGGCGATGATGCGAACCAGGGCCGTCGCGTCGTCGTCGTCGAGGCCGAGGTCGGCGAAGACGGCGTTGAGCGCGTCGGTCGCCTCACCCACCCGCCGCCGCCCCGCGTCGGTGAGCACGAGCAGCGCCGCCCGCCCGTCGGTGGGGTGCGGTTCGCGTGTCACGAAGCCGTCGCGGGCGAGGCGTTCCACGGTGTTGGTCACGCTGGTCGGGTGCACCTGCAGACGCGCGATGGCGCTGGCCATCGGCATCCGTCCCTCGCGGGTGAAGGCGAGCAGCCGCAGCATCTCGAAGCGCGAGAACGACAGGTCGAAGGGCTTGAGGGCGCGCTCGATGGATGCCATGAGCAATTGGTGCGCCCGGATCACCGAGGTCACGACCGTCATGCCGTCGGCGGCGTCATCCCAGCCGTGCGCGAGCCACTGGCGCTTGGCCTCGGCGATCGGGTCGACCGGCAGTCGTCGCGTCATCGGTCCTCCTCGCGTTTCACGGTACCGCCGTCGCCGCGGGGTCGCGGCATCCATCCCCCATCCGAAGGAGCCAGGTCGATGAAGATCGCGGTGCTGATCAAAGAAGTCCCCGACACCTGGGGCGAACGCCGTCTCGACCTCGAGACCGGGCTGACGGACCGGGCCGCATCGGCGCCCGTGCTCGACGAGATCGACGAGCGCGCCGTCGAGGCGGCGCTGTCGTACGCCGACGCCCACCCCGGCACCGAGGTCGCCGTCGTGGCCATGGCACCGGCCTCGGCGACCGCGACCATCCGCAAGGCGCTCGCCATGGGCGCGACATCGGCGCTGCACGTCGTCGACGAGTCCCTGCGCGGCGCCGACCTGCTGCTGACGGCCGAGGTCCTCGCCGCCGCCGTGCGCCGCGTGGGCGCCGACCTGGTGATCGCGGGCAACCTCTCGACCGACGGCGGCGCGGGCGTCATCCCCGCCATGGTCGCCGAGTCGCTCGGCATGCCGCAGCTCACGGGGCTGTCGAGTCTGGAGCTCGCCGACGACGCCGTCGCGGGCGACCGCGTGAGCGATGCCGGCACCCTGCGCGTGTCGGCCCCGCTGCCCGCGGTGGTCTCGGTCACCGAGGCGCTGCCCGAGGGGCGGTTCACGACGTTCAAGGGGATCATGGCGGCCAAGAAGAAGCCGTACGAGACGATGGATGCCGCCGCTCTCGGCGTCGTGGCCGAGGATCCCGCCGTGCCGCGCTACATCATGCTGGCCGCGACCGAGCGGCCACCCCGCCGAGCGGGGACCAGGATCGTCGACGAGGGCGACGCCGGCGAGAAGCTCGCCGCTTTCCTGGTGGCCGAGGGGGTGGCGTGATGTCGGCGGTGATCGTGCTGCTCGAGGTGCTGCCCGGGGGCGCCCTGTCGGCGACGTCGTCGGGCCTGCTGACCGCCGCCGCGCGCGTCGGCGAGCCGGTGGCCCTGGTCGCGGCTCCGGCCGCCACCCGTGCTGCCGCCGCGGCCGCCGCGGCCGAGCTCGGGGCCGTGCGCGTGCTGACCGCCGACGTCGACGCGGACCGGCTGACGGTTCCCGTCGTCGACGCCCTCGCCGCGGCCGTCGACCGCGAGCGGCCCGACCTCGTGCTCGCTTCGCACGCGGTCGAGACCCGCGACGCCCTCGCCCGGCTCTCGGCGCGCCTGCGCCTGCCGCTGGCGACCGACGTCGTCGGCGTCGCGCGCGACGAGCTCGGCATCCTGGCGCAGCACTCCGCCCTCGGCGGCGCGTTCACGGTCGAGGGGGCGCCCACGTTCGGAACGCTCCTGGCGACGCTGCGGCCGGGCGTCGTCGAGGGCGACCTCTCGGCGCAGCCGCTCGTGGAGCAGCCGATCGAGGTCGTGGCATCCGGGGTCCCGTCCGCCCGGATCGAGAGCTTCAGCGAGACGACGGTGCCCTCGTCGCGCCCCGAGCTGCGGGGGGCCAAGGCGGTCGTCTCGGGCGGACGCGGCGTCGGCTCACGCGAGGACTTCGCGCTGGTCGAGCAGCTCGCCGACGTGCTCGGGGCCGCAGTCGGCGCATCGCGCGCCGCCGTCGACGCCGGCTACGTGCCCGCGAGCGCGCAGGTGGGGCAGACCGGGGTGTCGGTCTCGCCGCGGCTCTACATCGCCCTGGGGATCTCGGGAGCCATCCAGCACCGCGCCGGCATGCAGACGGCGGGCACGATCGTAGCGGTCGACAAGAACCCCGAGGCGCCCATCTTCGAGATCGCGGACTTCGGTATCGTCGGAGACCTGTTCACCGTCGTTCCCCAACTCATCAGCGCGCTCGAGGCACACAAGAATTAGATGGCGTCCACTCCCCGCTTCCCGCGTCGCGGGCTGCCGCGCGTCCCCGGTGGACAGCCCTGGCCGCCGGCGGGCGCCGACGTGCCCGCGCAACCGGACGGCGCGTCCGACGCGCAGGAGCCCGCGGACGTCGAACCTCACGCCCCGTCGCACCCGACCGCGGCCTCCGACGCCGCGCCTCCGACGCCCGAAGCAACGGATGCCGAGACCGACGGTGTGCGGCGGGGTCTGCCGCGCGAGCCGGGCGGAGAGCCGTGGCCGCCGGCATCCGTTGCTTCCCCCGACGACGTGGCCCCGACGGCTGCGCCGAGCGCGGAATCGGCGCCGGGGGCGACGTCCGGTCCGCGTCCGGGTGTCGACGTCGCTGCAGGCGAGTCCGTCGACGCCGCGCCCCCCGCTGCCGGGCGGACGGATGCCGCGACCGACGGCGTGCGCCGGGGTCTGCCGCGCGAGCCGGGGGGAGAGCCGTGGCCGCCGGCATCCGCTGCCCCGGACGGCGCCGCGGAGGCCGCGCCGCGTGAGGCGTCGGCGTCGCACGAGGCCCTCGCCCCGCGCGAGGCTTCCGCCCCGCGTGCGGACCCCGCGCCGAGCGGGGCCTCCGCCCCGCGCGTGGCCACCGCTC
>NZ_QAJB01000207.1:0-2337 GCF_003061325.1 Microbacterium sp. HMWF026 | reverse complement strand
CGTGGCCCGCCCAGGGCGAGGCGGCGATCGCGATCGACGGCGTGGCCGGAACGCTGTCGTCCTCCGCCAGCGCGCCCGAGTCCATCGCGAACATCACCAAGGTCGTCACGGCCCTGGTCGTGCTCGACCGGCTCCCCCTCGCCCCCGGCGAGCAGGGCAAGTCCTACGCGTTCACCCAGGCCGACAGCGCCGACTACTGGCAGTATCGCGCCCGCGGGGAATCCTCTCTCGACGTCCCCGTCGACGGCAGTCTCACTCAGCTGCAGATGCTGCAGGGCATGCTGATCGCCTCGGCGAACAACTACGCCCAGCGGTTGGCATCCGATCTCTTCCCCTCGGATGCCGAGTTCTCGGCCGCCGCGAACGCCTACCTGGCGGAGCGCGGGATCGAGGGCATCACGATCGTCAACCCGACGGGCATCGAAGCGGGCAACACCGCCACCCCCTCGGCCCTGATCGCCCTGGCCGAACGGGCGCTCGCCAACCCCGTGATCGCCGAGATCGTGCGCACGCCCGAGCTCACCCTGCCGGGGGCGGGAACGTTCTCGAACGGCAACGCCCTGCTGTCCGATCCGGGCGTGATCGGGGTCAAGACCGGCACGCTCGACGCCTGGAACCTGCTCACCGCAAAAGACATCACGGTGGGCGATGCCACGATCCGCGCCTACGCGGCGGTGCTCGGCCAGCCCGGTCCGGATTCGCGCAACCAGGCCGCGCGCGACCTGTTCTCGCGCCTCGAGCAGGAGCTGCAGCCCCGCCCGTCGGTGACGGCGGGCACCGTCGTCGGCAAGGTCGAGACGCTGTGGGGCGACGACATCGACATCGTCACGGCATCCGACGCCACCGTGGTGCTGTGGAACGGCGGCAGCGCGAACACCTCGACGCGCTTCGACCTGGACGATCGCACGCAGCCCGGCGACACCGTCGGCACCCTCACGGCGACGGGACCGGTCGACGCCGCGACCGTCGACGCGCAGCTCGCGAGCGAGATCGAACCGCCCGATCCGTGGTGGCGCCTCACGCACCCCCTCGATCTGTTCGGTCTGAACGACTGAGGGTGTGATGGATCTCTCCCTGGATGCCGCCTCCCCCACGCCGCCGTTCGAGCAGGTGCGGGCGCAGATCATCGCCCGGATCGACGACGGGTCGCTCGTGGTCGGCACGCGCCTGCCGCCCGTGCGCGCCCTGGCGACGCAGCTCGATCTGGCAGCCAACACCGTGGCGCGGGCGTACAAGGAGCTCGAAGAGGCCGGCTACGTCGAGACGCGCGGTCGCGCCGGCACGTTCGTGAAGGGCGTCGATGCGGCAACCGCTCGGGCCGCCGGGGCCGCGCGCGCGTACGTCGACGCCGTTCGTCGGCTCGGGGTCTCGAGCGAGGACGCCGTCGAGCTCGTCCGGGCGGCGCTGCGCGACCGGTGACGCTCGCCCGGCTCGCAGTCGACCCTTCGCACACCCCGATCGCATACCCACGCGGCTGAGCCCCTCGAAGCCACCGCTCAACCCGTCGCACCCCAGGTGGCTGGGCTTGCCACAGCCACCGGGCCCCACGGCCATCCGTGCTCGCAACACCCCGTGAGGGCCTCTGCGGACGGCACAGTTCCTCCCCACCCCGGCAACGTCGAAGGTTATCCCCACCTGGGGTTTTCCGGACGGGGTAATGTCGGAGGTCCCCGCTAGCATGCACACATGCACGGTGACACCTCCCCGACGACCCCGACCGATGGACCCCGCGTCCTCTCGGCGCTCGTCGACGAGATCCGCCGCGCCAGCGCCGCCGTCGCCGCCGCCGAAGTCGACCGCACCCGCGCCCTCGCCGAAGCCGGCCACCTCGCCCGGGACTTGATGGCGGGCCAGTGCGCGTCCTCCCGCGCCGCCGAGCTGGCTCTTCGCGAAGTGGCGTCCGAGATCGCCGCGGCCGAGAACCTCTCCGACCGCACCGTGCAGACCCAGATCACCCGCGCGATGACCCTCGTCGACGACTACCCCCACACCCTCACCGCCTGGCAGGCGGGGGCGGTGACCCGCGCCCACGTGCACACCATCCTCGACGTCGGCTCACCCCTCCCCGTCGACGTCCGCCACGACTTCGATGCCCTCGCCGCAGCCACCGCGGCGGGCCTGAGCCCCGGGCGCCTGCGCTCACGCCTGGCCGTCCTCGCCGAACGCCTGCACCCCACCAACCTCACCGACCGCCACCACCGCGGTCGCGACACCCGCTGCGTGCGCATCATCACCGGCGACGACGGCATGTCCGACCTGATCGCCACCCTCCCCACCGTGCTGGCCGTGGGCATCTACGACCGCCTCACCCACCAAGCCCGCGCCCTCATCGACCAC
>NZ_QAJB01000206.1:0-12583 GCF_003061325.1 Microbacterium sp. HMWF026 | reverse complement strand
CGGCGCGATCGCTCTTGAGGTCGACGCGGCCCACCACGTCGTCGCCGACCAGCACCGGCAGCGAGTAGTAACCGAACCGCCGCTGGGCCGCGGGGGTGTAGATCTCGATGCGGTAGTCGAGCTCGAACAGGCGCTCGGCGCGGTCGCGGAACCACACGAGCGGGTCGAACGGGGTCAGCAGGGCCGCGGCATCCACTCTTCTGGGTCGCGCGGCGTCACGGTGCAGCCAGGCGCGTGCGGGTCGACCCCCGCTCTGCCACCCCTCGACCTCGACCGGGATCAGCTCGCCGGAGTCGACGAGCTGTCGGACGCCGGCGAGCACCGCCGGACGATCGCGGATGCGCCAGTAGTCGGCCAGGTCGGCGGCGGTCGCGACGCCGTAGGCGATCGCCGCGCGGCGCACGAGCTCGGCGATCGCCTGGTCACGAGGGACGGAGGTTTCGAGCGCGGACGCCGGAAGGACGTCGGATGCCAGTGCGTAGCGCCGCTCGAAACCCCGACGCCCCGCGATGGCCACCTCGCCGAACAGCCACAGCCGCTCCAGTCCGTTCTTGACGTCGTCCCAGCCCCACCACGACCCGCGCGACCCGCTGCGGGCGTCATGCTCGATCTCGGCCGGGCGCAGGGGGCCGCGGGCGGCGAGCTCGTCGCGCAGCCACTGCAGCAAGGGCTGATTCGCCTCGGCCCAGTCGTCGCGCCCGTACTTGTCGCGCATCGCATCGCGACGGAACTGCAGCAGCGGCCAGTCGTCGACCGACACGAGGGATGCGACGTGCGCCCAGGACTCGACCCAGCGCGGGCGCCGCGAGAACGCCAGCGCGTCGAGCAGCGCCGTGTCGTAGGAGCCGAGGCGCGCGAACAGGGGCATGTAGTGCGAGCGCGCGAAGACGTTGACCGAATCGATCTGGAGGATGCGCATGCGGTGCAGGGCCGCGGTGATCTGCCGCGTACCGACCGCCGCGGGGCGCGGACGAACGAAGCCCTGCGCGGCCAGGGCGATGCGGCGCGCGTCGGCGCGACGGAGCATCAGGGTCATGGATGCCACGCTAGCCGCGACCACCGACATGGCCTGCGAAACGAGGGGGAGCGCGGCGGTAGGCTGACGGGATGAACGGAACCGATCCCGAACCTCGCGGATCGTTCCTCGACGCCCTCAAGCGGCGCACCGTCTCGAGCGACCTGCAGCCGCCGGTCCCCGCGGCGCTGCGCCAGGCCACCGCCTATGCGTGGCGACTGCTGGTGATCGCGGCGGCCCTCGCCGTCGTGGTGTTCCTCGTCATCCAGCTCAAGCTCCTCGTCATCCCCCTGCTCGTCGCGATCCTCGTGACCGCGCTGGTGTGGCCCGGCTTCTCGTTCCTCGTCCGCCACCGGTGGCCGAAATGGCTCGCGATCGTCGTCACGGTGCTCGGTACCATCGCGGTCATCTCGGGTCTGGTCTGGCTCGCCGTCTGGCAGATCACCCGCGAGTTCGGCTCCGTGCGCCAGCGCACCGTCGACGCCGTCTCCCAGTTCCGCGACTACCTGATCAGCGGGCCCCTGCACCTGAGCGCGCAGCAGATCGACGACGGACTGCGCCAGGCCGGAACCTTCCTGCAGCAGCAGGCGGAGGTGCTCTGGACCGGAGCCCTCGCCATCGGCACCACGATCGGGCACGTCGGCACCGGTGTGCTGTTGACGCTGTTCATCCTGCTGTGCCTTCTGGCCGACGGCGGGGGGATCTGGCGCTGGACGACCCGGCTGTTCCCCCGGGTGGCACGGCCCGCGGTCGACGGAGCGGGACGCGCGGGATGGCGCACGGTCAAGAGCTACGCCCGCACCCAGCTGCTCGTCGCCACGATCGACGCGATCGGCATCGGTCTGGGAGCGTTCCTGCTCGGTGTGCCGCTGTCGATCCCGATCGGCGTGCTGGTATTCCTGGGCGCGTTCATCCCCTTCGTGGGAGCCGTGGCCACGGGTGCGCTGGCGGTGTTCATCGCCCTCGTCTACAACGGGCCGCTGATCGCGCTGTTCATGCTCATCGTCGTCCTGGCCGTGCAGCAGATCGAGAGCCACGTGCTGCAGCCCATCCTGATGGGTTCCGCGGTCAAGGTGCACCCGCTCGCGGTCGTCCTCGTCGTCGCCGGCGGCGCCATGATCGGCGGGATCGCCGGGGCGCTGTTCGCCGTCCCCCTCGCCGCCTTCGTCAACGTCGTGGCGGTGTACCTCAGCTCGAAGGCATGGCAGCACGAGGGCGAAGCCCTGGCATCCCGAGATCTCATCTGGCAGACCGTCCCGCGCGAGCGCGGAAGGAGATCATGAACGACACTCCCACCCTGGCCGAGTTCGAGGATGCCGCGCAGGCTCTGCGCGGCATCATCACGCGCACGCCCCTGGACGAGTCACTGCACCTGACCGATCTGCTCGGTGTGCCCGTGAACCTCAAGCTCGAGAACCTGCAGCGCACCGGGTCGTTCAAGATCCGCGGGGCGACCTACCGCCTGTCGCGACTGACCGACGAGGAGCGCGCCCGCGGAGTCGTCGCCGCCTCGGCCGGCAACCACGCGCAGGGCGTCGCCCTGGCCGCTCAGCAGCTGGGCATGGCGGCCACGATCTTCATGCCGCTCGGCGTGCCGGTTCCCAAGCTGCTCGCGACGCGCGGATACGGCGCCGAGGTGATCCTCGAGGGCGCGACCGTCGAGACGCCGCTGCGCCTCGCCGCCGAGTTCGCGGAGCGCACCGGAGCCGTGCTGATCCACCCCTTCGACCACCGCGACATCGTCGTCGGCCAGGGCACCCTGGGCCTCGAGCTCGTCGAGGACATGCCCGATCTCGAGACCGTGATCGTCGGAATCGGCGGGGGAGGGCTCGCCGCGGGAGTCGCCGCCGCCGTCAAGGCGCGCGCGGCCGCCGAGGGGCGCCAGGTGCGCGTCATCGGGGTGCAGGCGCAGAACTCGGCGGCCTACCCGACGTCGCTGGCCGCCGGTTACCCGATGCAGGTCGAGACCACGCCGACCATCGCCGACGGCATCGCGGTCGCTCGCCCCGGCGACCTGCCTTTCGAGCTCATCCGGCAATACGTCGACGAGGTCGTCACCGTCACCGAGGACGACATCGCGCGCGCCCTGCTCGTGCTGCTCGAGCGCGCGAAGCAGGTCGTCGAGCCGGCCGGCGCCGTGGGCGTCGCCGCGATCCTCGCCGGCAAGGTCCAGGCCAGCGGGCCGACCGTCACGATTCTCTCGGGCGGCAACATCGACCCGCTGCTGCTGCAGCGCGTCGTGGCGCACGGGTTGTCGGCATCCGGTCGCTACATGTCGCTGCGCATCCCCCTGCCCGACCGTCCCGGTCAGCTCGCCCGCGTGTCGGAGCTGCTGGCCCAGGTCGGCGCGAACGTCATCGAGGTGCTGCACACGCGCCACGGGCAGGGCCTGCAGATCAGCGAGGTGATCCTGCAGCTGAGCGTCGAGACGCGCGGTGCCGAGCACCGCGCCCTGGTGATCACGACGCTCGAGGACGCGGGCTTCGTCGCGACGGTCGTTCCGGACTGACGTTCCGCCGCCGGATGCCGGCGTTCGCGGCGCGGGGCGTGCACGACCTCCGTGATGCGCGCAACCTCGGTCGGTGTGCGCGAGTCGGGGCTGAGGCTGCGCGCATCTCGGAGGATGCGCGCGGGGGTCACCCGCGGCGCGGACGTGCACAACCTCCGTCATGTGCACAACCTCCGTGGGACCGCGGGCGATCCAGCGGAGGATGTGCACACCGCGGAGCGTGCGACGGCGTCGGCCCCCGGAAACGCCGCGAGCCGCCCACCCCGTCGCGGGGGAGCGGCTAGCGGACGACAGGCGCTTACTGGCCCGAGTACGTCTCGACCTTGACGATCTCGACCGAGATCTCTTTGCCGTTGGGAGCCGTGTAGGAACCCTTGTCGCCCTCTTTCAGGCCAATGATGGCGGCGCCGAGCGGCGAGGCCTCGCTGTAGACGTCGAGCTCGGAGTTGGCCGCGATCTCGCGGTTGCCGAGCAGGAACTTCTCTTCGCCGCCCGCGACGACGGCGGTGACGACGGTGCCCGACTCGACGACGCCGTGGCTCTCGGGGGCTTCGCCCACCTTGGCATCCTTCAGCAGCTGCTGGAGCGTGCGGATGCGGGCCTCTTGCTTGCCCTGCTCGTCCTTCGCGGCGTGGTAACCGCCGTTCTCTTTGAGGTCGCCCTCTTCGCGCGCGGCCTCGATGCGCTTGGCGATCTCTTCGCGACCGGTGGTCGAGAGGTGCTCCAGCTCGTTGGCGAGGCGGTCGTAGGCGTCTTGCGTGAGGAACGTCACCTGAGCGTCGTTGGACACGGGTACTCCTTCGTCGAGGCGCAGACGGCGATGCGTTGACGGGCCGTCGGCGGGGGATATGTCGAACGCCCCGGCATCGAGCCGGGGCGCGTCGTGGCCTGCGAGTCTACGGGACCCAGCAGGCGTTGACAAAACCGGTCGTCGCCAGCGACAGCGTCGGAATCCGCTCCGTGAAAGCGCGGGTGTGATCCTCGGATGCCGGGTACTGGACGACCCGCCAGCCCACCGTTCCGTGCTCCTCGTCACGCGCCTCGATGGCGCACGCGACGGGTTGACCGACGGGTGCGGTGATCTGGAACGTCGCCGAGACACTGCGGTCGTCGTCCACGGTGAAGCCCGTGTCGGTGGCCGTGACGGCGTTGAGACTGTTCGACACCGTCGTCCACGCGAGGAACCCGATCGCCCCCAGGGCGAGCACGGCGACGATCGACCATCCCACGAGGCGGCGCCGCGGGGAGCGCGTGCGCCCGTAGCGATCGTCGAGCTGGGCGTGCGTCGTCATGGCGTCTCCGGGCTTTAGGCTGGAGTTCCAGGCTACGCGCTTCCGCCCGGAAGAAGGACTTGATGCTCCCCCTGATCGTCGCGATCGCGACCACCCCGTCCCCGGTCGTCACCCCCGACGAGTCGATCGTGACCCCCGGCCCGCTCGGGTTCGCCGCGATCGCCTTCATCGCCGTGGCTGTCTTCCTGCTGGTGTTCGACATGCTGCGTCGCATCCGACGCGGGCGCTACCGCGAAGAGGTCAACGCCGAGCTGGACGCCGAGGAGCGGGCCATCGCCGCGCAGCGCGCCGCCGAGGACGCCGAACGGACGGACGACGACAGCGACCCGGCCGCTCCCCGCCGCTGAGCCCGTCCCCCGCGTGAGCCGCCGCGATCCGTCGCTCCGGGCTGCTCGTCCTGGCAACGCGCGCGTGAGGCCGGGCGGGATCAGCCGCCGTGGTACGCCGGGGCGAGCGAGATCAGCAGGCACGCCGTCCAGTGGCAGAGGAACGCCAGCACCGTGCACACGTGGAAGATCTCGTGGAACCCGAAGTGCCCGGGCCACGGGTTGGGCTTCTTGATCGCGTAGACGATCGCCCCCGCGGTGTAGAGCAGGCCGCCCACGACGACGAGCACCATCATCGCGACGTTCGCCGCGAGCAGGTCGCCGAGGTACATCACCGCCGCCCAGCCGAGCGCCAGGTAGAGCGCGACGTACAGCCAGCGCGGCGCGTTGATCCAGAAGACCCGGAACAGGATGCCGAGCACCGCGCCGCCCCACACGACCGACAGCAGCAGCACGGTCTTGGGCGTCGGCAGCGCGAGCACGGCGAGGGGCGTGTAGGTGCCCGCGATGAGCAGAAGGATGTTCGCGTGGTCGATGCGCTTGAGCACAGCGAGCGTCTTCGGCTTCCAGTGGAAGCGGTGGTAGAGCGCCGAGTTGCCGAAGAGCAGCATCGACGTGGCCATGAACACCGCCCCCGCCCACTTCGCGGGGGCGCCCTGGGCGAGGGCGATCAGCACGATGCCGGCGGCGATCGCGACCGGGAACGTGCCGGCGTGGATCCATCCGCGCCACGTGGGCTTGAGCTCGGCCTGCGCACCCACGGCACCCGCTTCGAGGAGGGGCAGCTGGGGCATCTCGGGGCCGTCGGCCGGGGTGGAGGTGGTCACGCCTCCGACCCTACGTCCGCGCCCATGCACCCGGCAGTACATGCGCGGACGCTCACCCTTCCCCCAGCAAGGACCACCCGTTCGGACAGTGTCCTGACGGGTGCGACGCGGTAGCGTAGGCGGGTGGCGCGGATGTGGAAGAACGAGGGGCGCGGCCCCCTCTACCGTCTCTACATCTCGCGTCTGCGGCGGCAGATCCCCGCGAACGTCCCGCACCACGTCGCCATGATGATCGACGGCAACCGGCGCTGGGCGCGTCAGCTCGGCTTCGACAGCGCCGCCCACGGCCACCGCGCGGGCGCGGCCAAGATGCACGAGTTCCTGCGCTGGTGCGACGAGCTGGGCATCGAGGTCGTGTCGCTGTACCTGCTGTCGCACGACAACCTGCGCAAGCGCGACAGCCAAGAGCTGCAGGACCTGCTCGAGATCATCGCCGAGCTCGCGGGCGAGCTCTCGCGCGAGCCGAACTGGCGCGTCAAGCACGTCGGTCGCGCCGAGGGCCTTCCGCCCGAGCTCGCCGAAGTGCTGCACGAGGCCACCGAACGCACCCGCGGGCATGGCGGCCTGCACGTGAACCTCGCCGTCGGGTACGGCGGGCGCAGCGAGATCGTGGATGCCGTCCGCTCGATCATCGCCAAGCACGACGAGTCGGGGGGCTCGCTGGAGGAGCTCGCGGCGAGTCTCACGCCCGAGCAGATCGGCGAGCACCTGTACACGGGGGGTCAGGCCGACCCCGATCTCGTCATCCGCACGTCCGGGGAGCAACGGCTCAGCGACTTCCTGCTGTGGCAGTCGGCGCACTCCGAGTTCTACTTCGTCGAGGCGCTGGGGCCCGATCTGCGCGAGGTGGACTTTCTGCGGGCCATCCGCGATTTCGCCACCCGCGACCGCCGCTTCGGGCAATAGCGCCGGGGCGGCGGCATCCGGGACTAAACGATCTCCGCTCGCAGAACCGCGTCAAACCGGTGTTCACCAAGTCGTCACATTCGCGGCGTGTTAACGACCCTCGTGGCTCCCGCGGCGTCGTACGGTGATCACATCGGACATGGAGTCCGGTCGAGTCGACCTTCGGATCGCGACTCGTGACCCACAGGTCGACTCGTGACAACCGGGTGCTGCACCCGGGTCGGGAGTGGGTTGTGACTGCACGAGCACCGTACGACCAGCGTCACGTCGTCGAGAGCACCGAGTCCGAAGCGGGCGCCGATCAGGCCCTGCGCACGTATGTCCTGGACACCTCCGTCCTGCTGAGCGATCCGCGGGCTTTCTTCCGCTTCGCGGAGAACTCGGTGGTGATCCCCGTCGTGGTGATCATGGAGCTCGAGGGAAAACGGCACGACCCCGAGATCGGCTACTTCGCCCGACAGGCCCTGCGACACCTCGACGAGCTGCGCATCGAGCACGGACGCCTCGACTTCCCCGTCCCCGTCGGTGACGACGGCACGCTGCGCGTCGAACTGAACAACACCGACCCCTCGGTGCTGCCCTCGGGCATGCGCACCGGAGGAAACGACAGCCGGATCCTCGCGGTCGCGATGAACCTCGCCCGCGACGGCGCCGAGGTGACGGTGGTGTCGAAGGATCTGCCCATGCGCGTCAAGGCCGCATCGCTGGGCCTGGCAACCGAGGAGTACCTGGCCGAGCAGGCCATGGACTCGGGCTGGACCGGCATCGCCTCGATCGACCTGTCGGGTGACGAGATCTCGGACCTCTACGAGACCGAGGTCGGGGTGAGCGACGCGGTGCGGGGCCTGCCCGTCAACACCGGACTCGTGATCCACTCGGAGCGCGGATCGGCCCTCGGGCGCGTCACGGGCAAGGGGGAATTCCGTCTGGTGCGCGGCGACCGCGACGCCTTCGGCCTGCACGGCCGTTCGGCCGAGCAGCGCATCGCCCTCGACCTGCTGCTGGACCCCGAGGTCGGCATCGTCTCGCTCGGCGGGCGCGCCGGAACCGGCAAGTCGGCCCTCGCCCTGTGCGCCGCGCTGGAGGCCGTGCTGGAGCGTCAGCAGCAGAAGAAGATCATCGTGTTCCGCCCCCTGTTCGCCGTCGGGGGGCAGGAGCTCGGTTACCTGCCCGGCGACCAGGCCGAGAAGATGGGGCCGTGGGGCCAGGCGGTGTTCGACACGCTCGGGTCGGTCGTCTCGGGCAACGTGCTCGAAGAGGTGCTCGCCCGGGGCCTGCTCGAGGTGCTGCCGCTCACGCACATCCGCGGTCGTTCCCTGCACGACGCCTTCGTCATCGTCGACGAGGCGCAGTCCCTCGAGCGCAACGTGCTGCTGACGGTGCTGAGCCGCATCGGACAGAACTCGCGCGTCGTGCTCACCCACGACGTCGGACAGCGCGACAACCTGCGCGTCGGCCGGCACGACGGTGTCGCCTCGGTGATCGAGACGCTGAAGGGTCATGGGCTCTTCGGCCACGTCACCCTGACCCGGTCGGAGCGCTCCGCGATCGCCGCCCTGGTGACCGAGCTGCTGGAGGCCGGCGAGCTGTCCTGACGGTGGTGCAGAGGGTCGGGATGCCGCGGCATCCCGGCCCTTCGCGTGTCGCGATGAGACGCGGTCTCATTGGCCGTGGGACTCAGATGAGAGGTTTCTCATCTGCGGCTCCCCGCTTTCTCACGAAGCGTTGCCAGAGTGAAGGAGTCGGCGAGGGAGACCTCGCCACCGCCTCGGCGGTTCCCCCCAAGGAAACACAACGAGAACGTCACGCGCAGGTCACCGCTCTTCGGGTGAGTCGGAAGACCACCGGACGTCTCTCCTGAAACCCCCGGTTCCCCCGCCGGGGGTTTTCGGGTTGCGCGGAAGCCGTTATTCCCAGCGGTAGCCGGCGCCGCGCACGGTGACGATGTGCGCCGGCCCCAGTTTGGCGCGCAGATACCGCACGTACACGTCGACCACGTTCGACGAGGGGTCGAAGTCCATGCCCCAGACGCGGCTCAGCAGCTGCTCGCGGCTCAGCACCTGACCGGCGTGCCGGACGAACTCCTCGGCCAGCGCGAACTCGCGCGCGCTCAGATCGACCTCTCGGCTGCCCACCGTCGCCCGGCGGGCGAGGACGTCGAGGGTCACGTCGCCGTGGGCGATCGACATCGAGCTCGTCGTCACCGGTTCCCGCAGGCGGGAGCGCACCCGGGCCAGGAGCTCGTCGAACTTGAACGGCTTGGCGACGTAGTCGTTCGCCCCGGCGTCGAGGCCGTCGACCGTGTCGCGCGTGCTCGTGCGCGCGGTGAGCATGATCACCGGCAGCGTCGACCCCTGCCCGCGGAGGCTCCGCAGCACCTCGAAACCATCGAGGGAGGGCAGGCCGACATCGAGCAGCAGCAGGTCGACATCGCCCGACAGTGCGCGGTCGAGCGCCTCGGCGCCGTCGTCGATCACCAGGGTCTGATAGCCGGCGGACTCGAGGCCCTTCGCGACGAAGGACGAGATGCGGTCCTCGTCCTCCGCGATGAGGATGCGGGTCATCCGGTGGCCTCTCTCTGCAGGACGACATCGCCGGCACGCACCGGCGTCGGGAGTTCTCCGGCGGTGGGAGCGCCGGTGACCGGGACGTGCAGCGTGACCGTGGCCCCGCCTCCGGGGGTCTCGCTCACGGAGCAGTGACCGTCGTGCGCCTTGGCGATGGCATCCACGATGGACAGGCCGAGACCCGAGCCCTCGACGCCCCGTCGGGTGGACAGGCGATCGAAGCGCCGGAAGACGCGGTGTCGGGAAGCGGGAGGGATGCCGGGACCGTGATCTCGCACCCACAGCTGGGCGGTCTTGTCGTCAGCGGTGCTGCCGATCTCGATCGGCGTACCGGCGGGGGTGTACTTGGCGGCGTTGTCGGCCAGCTGCAGCCAGGCCTGGACGAGACGGTCGGCGTCGCCGCGGATGCGCACCCGCGCACGGGTCTCGACGCTCCACGCGTGACCGGGGATCGCGCCCGCCAGCTCGGCGACCCGGTCGGTGAGCGGACCGACGTCGATCACCGCGGACGACAGGGCACCTGCCTCGACGTCGGCCAGCGCGTCGATGTCGTCGACCAGGCGCGAGAGGCGGTCCAGCTCGGCGATGCCGAGGTCGCGGGTCTCGGAGACGTCGTGCGGATCGGCCGGGTCCATCATCTCGAGGTGACCGCGGACGATCGTGATCGGGGTCTTGAGCTCGTGCCGCACGTCGTCGAGCAACTGCCGCTGCGCCTCGACCGACATCGCCAGGCGGTCCAGCATCGAATTGACCGAGGTGGTGAGGTCGGAGATCTCGTCGTTGCCGTGGGCGCGCAGCCGGGTGCCGAGGTCGTCGATGGTGATGGCGTCGGTGGTGTCGCGCAGGCGCCGCAGCGGCGAGAACAGGCGCCCGGTGACGAACCAGCCGGCCACACCCACCAGCACCAGCACGCCGAGGGCGGTGGCGGCGTAGGTCACCGTCGACAGGCTCACCAGTTCCATCCGCTGGTCGATGGAGATCACCTGGACGACCGAGCCCCCGGAGGCGGGCACGGCGGCGAACAGGACCGGACCGTGCACGCTGTCGAGGCGCCCCGTCGACCGGCCCTCCGCGATCGCGGCGGCGAGGGCGGTGACGAGGCCGTCGTCGTCCGCGAGGGCCAGCCCGGGCGGAGAGGGCGTGGCCGCCAGGACGCGCACGCCGTCGAGGGCGAGGGTGCCGTCGGTGCGGCCCGGGACGGCGGAACGGACGAGCTCGGCGGCATCCTCGTCGCTGACGGACACGGTCGAGACGAAACCGTCGAGCTGACGCTGGGCATTGGCGATCACCCGGTCGCTCTGGACGAGGAACGTGACGCCCCCCGCGAGGATCATTCCGAGAAGCACGACGCCGAGGATCGCGCCGAGCAGTCGCACGCGCGTCGAGACGGATCTCGTCGCGCGGCTCATCCTCTGATTATGGCGCGCCTCGGCGTCGTGTTCTGCCAGCGGGGGTCAGCCCGCGTGCGTCATCGACAGTAGGTCGAGCTTGGCGTCGAGCACCTCTTCGGTGATCTCGCCGCGCTCGACGTAGCCGAGGTCGATGACGGCCTCGCGCACGGTGATGCCCTTGGCGACGGAGTGCTTGGCGATCTTGGCCGCAGCCTCGTAGCCGATGACCTTGTTGAGCGGGGTGACGATGGACGGCGACATGCCGGCGAACGCCTCGGCGCGCGCGATGTTGGCCTCGAGGCCGTCGATCGTCTTGTCGGCCAGGACGCGCATCGCGTTCGAGAGCAGGCGGATCGACTCCAGCAGTGCCGTGCCCATGACGGGGATGGCGACGTTCAGCTCGAACGAGCCCGAGGCGCCGGCCCACGCGACGGTCGCGTCGTTGCCGATGACCCGCGCGCACACCATCAGGGTGGCCTCGGGCACGACGGGGTTGACCTTGCCCGGCATGATCGAGGAGCCCGGCTGCAGGTCGGGGATGTGCAGCTCGCCCAGACCCGTGTTGGGGCCCGAGCCCATCCAGCGGATGTCGTTGTTGATCTTGGTCAGCGACACGGCGATGGTGCGCAGGGCTCCGGATGCCTCGACCAGACCGTCGCGGTTGGCCTGAGCCTCGAAGTGGTCCTTCGCCTCGGTGATCGGCAGCTCGGTCTCGGCGGCGAGCAGCTCGATGACCTTCTGCGGGAAGCCGAGGGGGGTGTTGATGCCCGTGCCCACCGCGGTTCCGCCGAGGGGGACCTCGCCGACGCGAGGGAGGACCGCCTGCACGCGCTCGATGCCGAGGCGCATCTGACGGGCGTAGCCGCCGAACTCCTGGCCGAGGGTGACCGGGGTGGCATCCATCAGGTGGGTGCGACCCGACTTGACGATGCCCTTCCACGCGTCGGCCTTGGTCTCGAGGGCCGTCGAGAGGTGCTCGAGCGCGGGGATCAGGTCGGTGATGAGGGCCTGGGTGACGGCGATGTGCACCGAGGTCGGGAAGACGTCGTTCGACGACTGCGAGGCGTTGACGTGGTCGTTGGGGTGGACCGTCGATCCCAGGATGCCGGTGGCCAGGGTCGCCAGCACCTCGTTCATGTTCATGTTCGACGACGTGCCGCTACCGGTCTGGTAGGTGTCCACGGGGAAGTGCGCATCGTGGGCGCCGGTGACGACCTCGTCGGCGGCCTGGGCGATGGCGTCCGCGATGGCGCCGTCGAGCGTGCCGAGCTCCTTGTTGGCGAGGGCGGCGGCCTTCTTGATGCGGGCGAGCGCGGCGATCTGCGTCGACTCGAGCCCCTTGCCCGAGATCGGGAAGTTCTCCACGGCGCGCTGGGTCTGCGCGGCGTAGAGGGCGTCCTTGGGCACGCGCACCTCGCCCATGGTGTCGTGCTCGATGCGGTACTCGATGTCGGTCACGTCGTCGTTCCTCCAGGTTGTTTCGTTCAGTTGTGCGAGACGCGCGGATCGTCCACGTCGCCCACGATCACGACGGGGAAGGCTTCTCCCTCGTCGAGACGGTAATTGGCACCGACGACGGCCGTGCGGCCCTCGGCCACGGCCTCGCTGATCAGCTCGGACGCGCGCAGCAGCTCGCCGACCGTGTGCCGCAGGTGCTCGCGGCCCACGAGCTCGGGGTCGACGTGGGCGGGGGAGTGCCCGTCGACGGCGTGGTCGCGCTGCACGCGGCGCACCGCGGGCACGATGGGGG
>NZ_QAJB01000205.1:0-22420 GCF_003061325.1 Microbacterium sp. HMWF026 | reverse complement strand
CGCACAGCCCAGCCCGGAGGTTCCGCGATGACGCTCCTCGCCGCCACGCGGTCCGAGTACACCAAGCAGTTCTCCACCGCCGGCTGGTGGGTCCTGGGGATCGTGCTCGTGGTCTACGTCGCCTTCACGTCCGGCGTCCTGGCGTTCGTGTTCGGCGGAGTGGCATCCGGTCGTCTCACCGGCGCCAGCGGACCCGCGCCCGCCACCGACGGCATCCCCGAGCTCGTGTACAGCTCGGCCACCGCCGTGGGGTACGTCTTCCCCCTGCTCATCGGCACGCTCATGGTGACGACGGAGTTCCGTCACAAGACCCTGACGCCGACCTTCCTCGCCACCCCCCGTCGCGGCGTCGTCCTGGTCGGCAAGTTCGTCGTCGGCATCCTGATCGGCCTTCTCTACGGCGTCCTGGGTTCGGCGGCCTCGATCGCGGCGGGGGCCGGGGTCCTGGGCTTCTTCGGGATCGACACCGCCCTGGGCTCGCCCGACACGTGGACCCTCGTCGGTCGCATGCTGCTCGCCTACGCGCTGTGGGCGCTGGTCGGCATCGGCGTCGGCACCGTCGTGCGCAACCAGGTCGCCGCGATCGTCATCGTGCTCGCCGTCACGCTCTTCGTCGAGCCGATCGTGCGCACGGTCGGCGGCGTCGTCGAGGGGTTCGCGGACGTCGTCAAGTGGTTCCCGAGTGCGGCGAGCGACGCTCTCGTGGGGCAGACGATCTTCGGTGCGATCGGATCGGGCGGCGGAGGGACCCTCGAGTGGTGGGCCGGCGGTCTGGTGCTGCTCGGCTACGCGGTGGTGCTGCTCGTGATCGGGCTGTTCACCACCTGGCGTCGCGACATCGACTGAACGCCCCGCGGGGGCGGAGCGCAGCCGCATTTGGCCCGCCCGCGCCGACCGGCGAGAATCAACCGTGCTCGATGGACCGGTGATCGCCGAGTGGCTGCCCGTGTCGGTGTCGGCGCTCCTGCTGCTGCTCGTGGCCGCCGGCGTGGCCGGGTGGGTGGACGCGGTGGTCGGCGGCGGCGGGCTCATCCAGCTGCCGGCGCTCGTGATCGCCGTCCCCAAGGACGTCGCGACGCCGTTCATCCTGGGCACCAACAAGCTCTCGTCGTTCTTCGGCACGCTCTCGGCGAGCGGGGTGTACCTCCGCAAGATCCGGGTGCAGCTCATCCTGCTGATCCCCCTCGTGGCCGGAGCGTTCGGCGGGTCGACGGTCGGGGCGGCGCTGTCGCGCTTCGTCCCGCGCGAGGTGCTCACCCCGATCGTGCTGGTCGCCGTCGTGGCCGTCGGCGTCTACACGCTGGTCAAGCCGAAGATGGGCCTGCATCACCAACCGCGTCACGACCGCCCCGCCGCGGTCGCCTGGCGGGCCGGGGCGATCGGTCTGCTCGTGGGGTTCTACGACGGCATCCTGGGTCCGGGGACGGGCTCGTTCTTCGTGATCCTCATCGTGGGCGTGCTGGGGTACGGCTTCCTGCAGGCGAGCGTCAACGCCAAGATCGCCAACCTCACCACGAACCTCGCGGCGCTGATCGTGTACGGGGTGCACGGCGAGGTCATCCTGGTGCTGGGCCTGGCGATGGCGGTGCTCAACATCACCGGCGGCTTCATCGGCGCCCACATGGCGACGCGGCGCGGCAGCGGCTTCGTGCGGATCGTGTTCCTCGTCACGCTGTCGCTGCTGGTCGTCAAGCTCGCGTGGGACACGATGGCGCAGTTCGCCGGCTGAGCGCGTCGTCCGCGCACCCGGTCGCGGCGCACGCTCGAGTGTCCAGAACACCCGGACGGCGCCGTGAAACGTCCGGGTGTCTTGGACACTCGAGAGGCGCAGCCCGGCAGGGTCCGACCCCCGCAGCCGCGCTCAGGCGACGATGTCGGCGACGTCCTCGGGTTCGGATGCCACATCCAGCCGCAGCGCCTTGAGCAGCGCGACGCCGTGCTTGGTGGTCAGCACCAGACGCTCGAACTCGTCGTGGCCCGCGAGGTCGATCACGACGCTGGGCTTGCGGCCGCGGATGATGACGAAGTCATCGCCGCCCGCGGACTTCCACGTCCCGGCGCCGACCACGACAGGCAGGTTGATACCGGGGTTGGGCACGCCGCGGATCCACGTCCAGGCATCGTCCGTCAGCTGCACGCGGTCGATGTGCTCACGGGGGACGACGATGTTGCTCTTGCGGAAGGACAGCGCACGCTCGGTCGGCGAGAGCACGACCTCGAGCTGCGTCGAATCGAGCAGCAGGGTCACCATGTCCTCCATCCTGCCAGCGTCCGCGACACCCCATCCGCCCCGCACCTCACAGGACGGCAACGATCGGGTCCCCGCCTCGGCCCGGGGCAACCCGGCCCCGATGTCGGAGCCGAGGGATAGCCTGGAGCGATGAGCACGGGCAGCGCTGCGCCGAGAGTCGCACCGGCCCGAGGCACCGACATCCACGACCTGGTCGCACGCGTCCGGGCGGGACTCCGCCCCGACGTCGACCAGACCGAGGCCCTGCTGGGCGCGCCCCTCGACGTGCTCCTGCCCGCCGCGTCGGCTTTGCGCGACGAGGGCCTCGCGCTCGCGGGCCGCCCGGGCGTCATCACCTACTCGCGCAAGGTGTTCGTGCCGCTCACGACGCTCTGCCGCGATCGCTGCCACTACTGCGTCTTCGTCGACACCCCCGGCCAGCTCGCCCTGCTGCGCAAGCCCGCGTACATGAGCCCCGAACAGGTGCTCACCGTCGTCCGACAGGGCCAGGCCCTCGGCTGCAAAGAGGCCCTGCTGACCCTGGGCGACCGCCCCGAGGAACGCTGGCCCGAGGCGCGCGCGTGGCTCGACGAGCACGGCTTCGCGTCAACCATCGACTACGTCGCGCACATCGCCCGGCTGATCACCGCCGAGACCGGCATGCTCGTGCACGCCAACCCCGGCGTGATGCACCCCGACGAACTCGCCGCGCTCCGGCCCGTCTCGCCCTCGATGGGCATGATGCTCGAGACGACGTCGCGGCGCCTGTACGAAGAGCCCGGCCAGGTGCACTTCGGTTCGCCCGACAAAGACCCCGCTCTGCGCCTGAGGGTGATCGACGACGCCGGGGCTGCCGGCATCCCGTTCACCACCGGGATCCTCGTGGGCATCGGCGAGACGGTGCGCGACCGCGCCGAGTCGCTCGTCGCCCTGCGCGACATCGACGAACGGCACGGTCACGTGCAAGAGGTGATCGTGCAGAACTTCCGCGCGAAGCCCCGCACCGCCATGCAGGGTGCGCCGGATGCCGACATGACCGAGTACCTCGCCGCGGTCGCCGTCGCGCGCCTGGTGTTCGGCCCCGACATGCGCATCCAGGTGCCGCCCAACCTGTCCGACCCCCGCGAGCTCGGGCTGCTGGTCGCGGCGGGTATCGACGACTGGGGCGGAGTGTCGCCCCTCACGGCCGACCACGTCAATCCCGAGCGCCCGTGGCCGCAGATCGACGACCTCTCCGCCCACACGGCCGCGCACGGCTACATGTTGCGCGAGCGCCTGACCGCGCACCCCGAGTACGTAACAGCGGCCGCGCGCTGGATCGACCCGGCGCTGCACGCTCCCCTGACGGCTCTGGCGGATGCCGAGGGCCTCGCGGCCGACGTCTCGCCCGCCGGGGCGCACGCGGCGCCTGCGCGCCGGAGCGCCGCCCCCGGCGCGAGCGACCCCGGCGTCCGCCGCCTCGCCGAGAGCGCCGCCGCCGACCCCCTGGCGCTCGACGACGCCGATTGGGAGCGCCTCCTGCGCGCGAGCGGGGCCGAGCTCGACGACCTCGCTGCCGCCGCCGACGACGCCCGGCGGTACACGGTCGGCGAGCCCGTCACCCTCGTACAGAACCGCAACCTCACCTCGAGCGGCTTCCGACGCGCCGGTCGCACCGCCCCCGGAGAGTTCGATCTCGACGACGCCACCGCCATCGCCGCGGATGCCGCCGACCTCGGCGCGACCGAGATCTGCATCCAGGGCTCGCTCGACGCCGCCGAAGACCCGGCCTCGTACCTCGACCTCGTGCGGGCCGTGAAGCGCGGGGCCCCCGGCATCCACATCCACGCGTATCGCCCCCTCGACGTGCGCGATCTCGCCGACCGCGGCGGCCTCGGCCTGGAGGGAGCCCTCGCCGCGATGCGCGACGCGGGCGTCGACACGGTGCCGGGCACGGGCGTCAAGGTGCTCAGCGAGCGCGTGCGCGCCCTCGTCGCCCCCGGTGACCTCGAGATCGATCGTTGGGTCGAGGGCATCACCGCGGCCCACCGCGCCGGGTTCCGCTCGACGTCGGTGCTGTTCTACGGTCACGTCGAGACCGCGGCCGAGCGCATCGCGCACCTGCGCCGCCTCCGAGCGATCCAGGGCGACACGGGCGGTTTCGCCGAGTTCGTCCCGATCCCCCTGCCCGGCGGCGACGTGCCGCTGGTCGCGGAGCGGGCTCCCCTCGACGAGCATCGCGCGATGGTCGCGGTGTCGCGGCTGCTGCTGTCCGGCAGCATCCCGCACGTGCAGATCCCCTGGACCCGGGTCGGACGCGCGAGCGCCGCAGTGCTGCTCCGCGCGGGCGGAGACGACCTGGGCGGAACGCTCTACGACGGCCGCGTCCTACCCGACACGGGCATCGAGCACGGGCAGGAGCTCCCGGTCGACGCGGCCGAGCGCATCGCGCGCAGCCTGATGCGCCCGTTCCGTCTGCGCACGACGGACTACCGCGTGGCACCGACGCCTCTGACACGGGGATCCCGATGACCGCGCGCATCGTCGACGTGGTCGTCGTCGGCGCGGGCTTCGCGGGGCTGGCGATGGCCGGTGCCCTGCGCCGAGCGGGGCGCGACGACATCCTCGTCCTCGAGCGCGCCGGCGACGTCGGCGGCACGTGGCGCGACAACACCTACCCCGGCGTCGCGTGCGACGTGCCGGCGCACCTCTACAGCCTCGCGGCGCACCCGAACCCCGACTGGTCGCGCACCTTCGCCTCGGGGAGCGAGATCCAGGGGTACCTGCGCGACGTCGCGGCCCGCGAAGGCCTCGGCGACCGTCTGCGCCTGCGCACGCCCCTCCTCGGAGCGCGGTGGGATGCCGACGACTCCGTCTGGCGCATCGACACCGGCGCCGAGTCCGTCATCGCGCGCTCGCTGGTCCTCGCGTGCGGCCGCCTCACCGAACCGCACGTCCCCGCCATCTCGGGGCTCGAGTCCTTCGACGGGCCGTTGTTCCACTCCGCGCGTTGGAACCACGACGTCGACCTCACCGGAAAGCGGGTCGCCGTCGTCGGCACCGGCGCCAGTGCCGTGCAGCTCGTCCCCGAGCTCGCCCGCCGGGCCGCCCACGTCACCCTCTTCCAGCGCACGCCCGCGTGGATCGTGCCGCGCGGCGGCGGCGACATCCCGCCGGCCGAGCGCGAACGCCTCGCCGCGCATCCGGGCGAGCTGGCGCGCCTGCGCGCCGATCTGTACGCCGAGGGAGAGCAGCGCTTCGCCTCGCGCTCGGGGGATGCCGTGGCATCCGCCGCCGCCCGCGACGCCGCGCTGCGGCACCTGCACGCGCAGGTCGCCGACCCGGCGCTGCGCCGGTCGCTCACCCCCGACTACGCGTTCGGGTGCAAGCGCGTCCTGCTGTCGGACGCGTTCTATCCCGCCGTCGCCTCGGACGCGGTGTCGCTCGAGCCCACGGCCCTCATCACCGTCGAGGGCTCGACCCTCACCGCGGCGAGCGGCGCCCGCCATCGGGCCGACGTCCTCGTGCTCGCCACCGGCTTCGCCGCGGCCGAGCAGCCCTACGCCGACCTCGTCCACGGCGAGAGCGACACCCTCGCCGCGCACTGGTCGCGGGGCATGACGTCGTTCGGCTCGACCGTGGTCGCGGGCTTCCCCAACCTGTTCGTCCTGAACGGCCCCAACGCGAGCCTCGGCCACAATTCCGCCGTCCTCATGGCCGAGGAGCAGGCGGCCTACGTCGTGCGCACCCTCGCCGAACGCGACCGGCGGCCCTCGCGCGTGCTGCGCGTGCGGCCCGAAGCCGAGGCGGCGTACACCGACGAGATCGCCGCGGCCGCGGCATCCACCCCCTGGCTGACCGGGGGATGCCGCAACTGGTACGTCGACGCGCGCTCGGGGCGGCTCACGCTGCTGTGGCCGGGCACCGTCCAGGCGTTCCGCGAACGACTGACCGGCGCCGACGGAGCCGAGTTCGAACCCGCGCACACCCCCGTGCGCGGCTGTGAGGTTGGAGGAGAGAGATGAGCGTTCCCCTGCGTTTCGGCTACAAGGCCTCGAGCGAGCAATTCGGGCCGAACGAGCTGCTGGAGTTCGGCGTGCTCGCCGAAGAGGTCGGTTTCGATTCCGTCTTCCTCTCTGACCACCTGCAGCCGTGGATGCACGACGGCGGACACGCCCCCAACGCCCTGCCGTGGCTGGGTGCCCTCGGCGCCCGCACCTCGCGGGTCATCATCGGCACGAGTGTGCTCACCCCCACGTTCCGCTACCACCCCGGCGTCATCGCCCAGGTGTTCGCCACCCTCGGCGTCATGTACCCCGGCCGCGTCGTCCTGGGCGTCGGGACGGGCGAGGCGCTCAACGAGGTCACCCTCGGGCTGGACTGGCCCGAGCCGCCCGAGCGCTTCCAGCGCCTCAAAGAGGCCATCACCATCATCAACGAGCTGTGGGCCGACGAGCGCGTCACCTACGAGGGCACGTACTACTCGGTGAAGGATGCCACCATCTACGACCGTCCCGCGCAGAAGGTGCCGATCTACATCGGCGCCTCGGGCCCCGCGGCCACGCGCCTGGCCGGCCGCATCGCCGAGGGCTACATCACCACGAGCGGCAAGGACCCCGAGCTCTACACCGACAAGCTGCTGCCCGCCCTCGACGACGGACTCTCCAAAGCCGGGCGCACGCGCGACGACGTCGACACGCTCATGGAGGTCAAGGTCTCGTACCACCCCGACCACGACACCGCCCTCGAGAAGACGCGCTTCTGGGCCCCGCTCGCCCTCACGGCCGAAGAGAAGATGAGCGTGCACGACCCCATCGAAATGCAGCGGCTCGCGAACGAGCTGCCGATCGAGCGTGCGGCATCCCGCTTCATCGTGTCGACCGATCCCGACGAGCACGTCGAACGCATCGCGCGCTACGTCGACCTGGGGTTCCGGCACCTGGTGTTCCACGACCCCGGCCACGACCAGCGCGAGTTCCTGCACATGTACGGCGACGAGATCCTGCCGCGCCTGCGCAAGCGCTTCGGCTGACGCCCGGTCAGGCGGACCAGCATGTTCCGGCCGAGCGGCACGCCGGTGCCGCGCTCCGGAGAATCGGCGCGTCCGGCGCACGTTTCGTCGCCAGGCGCTACCCCCAGCAGGAATTGTCCGGAGTCCGGCACACAATGGAAGCGATGAGAACCCCTGACACCTCCGGCTGGACGATCATCGTCCCGGTCAAACCCGCCGCCGTCGGCAAGTCGCGCCTGATCGACGTGGGCACCGACCGCGAGGCGCTCGCCCGCGCGATCGCGCTCGACACGATCACCGCTGCGGCGGCCGCCGACCGTGTGACCCGGGTGATCGTCGTCACCGACGACGCCGGGGTCCGCGCCGAGCTCCGGCGCGTGCGCTCCGTCGACGTCGTCCCCGAGGGCGACACCCGCGGACTCGACGCCGCGATCGCCCTGGGCGCCGACGCCGCGGGTCTCGGTGTGCCGCGGGCCGCACTGCTGGGCGATGTCCCGGCCCTGCGTCCCGCCGATCTCGACGCCGCGCTCGCGCTCGCGGCATCCGTCGAACGGGGTCTGGTTCCGGATGCCGAGGGCACCGGCTCCACCTTCATCACCGCCCGCGCGGGAGCCGTCTGGGTCTCGGCGTTCGGCGAGGACTCCGCCGCGCGCCACCGTCTGCTCGGCTGCACCGACCTCGCGGTCGAGCGCGGCTCGACGCTGCACCGCGACGTCGACACCGCCGCACAGCTATCGGAGGCCGTGGCCCTGGGGGTCGGGCGACACACCTCCGCGGTGCTGGCCTCGGCCGCCGCCTGACGCGTCGCGGCGTCCGGTGGCGTTGCCGCGCCTTCGCGCGGGTGGCGGCGGGTGGCGTTGCCGCGCCTTCGCGCGGATGGCGGCGGTCGGCCTTCGCGCGGGCCTCGCCGAGAGCCCGGGCATCCGCCGACGCCACCGAGCTCGGAGAAACGCGCGAAACTCGGACATTCGCACGCGCAACATCCGAGCTTCGCGCGAAAGTCCGAGCCGGCGACCGCCAGCCCGGGACCGCGGCGCCCCGCGCCGGCCGACGCTCAGGCGCGGGCGCACCCCACACCCCACCATTAAACTCGAAGAAACGCGCGAAACTCGGACATTCCCACGCGCAACATCCGCGTTCCGCGCGAAAGTCCGAGACGACGACCGTCAGCCCGGGACCGCGGCGCCCCGCGCCGGCCGACGCTCAGGCGCGGGCGCACCCCAGACCACACCACCGAACTCGGAGAAACGCGCGAAACTCGGACATTCTCGCGCGCAACATCCGAGTTCCGCGCGAAGGTCCGAGCCGGCGACGCCGAGCGCCCGCACACGACGCCCGCGCGGCACCGGTCAGCGTGCCCGGGCGCCTCTACGCCCGCAGCGCCGCCTCGGCGATCGCCGCGGACGTCTCCTCGTCGCGCATCCACAGCGGCGTCACCACGGCGCGCATACCCGCCACCTCGACCTCGGCCGCCGCGTCCGCGTCCTCCTCGGCGAGCAGCCACGCGTCGAGCACCCCGTCCGCCGATCGCGAGCCGTAGTGCCGGGCCACGGCCACGGCCGAGGTCTCGACGCCGATCGCCGTCAGACACACGTCCGCCATGCCACGCACGACCCGTCCGCCGATGATCGGCGAGACGCCCACCACCCGGGCCGCGGTCGCCCGCAGCGCTTCGCGCACGCCCGGCACCGCCAGGATCGGGCCGATCGACACGACCGGATTCGACGGAGCGAGCAGCACGACGTCGGCCGAGGCGATGGCCTCCTGCACGCCGGGCGCCGGCACGGCATCCGTGATTCCCGGGTTCTCGAACGCCCGGGGAGTCAGCTGCGCGCGATGGCGCGTCCACCACTCCTGGAAGTGCATCCGCCGACCGTCCTCCAGCAGCACGTGCGTGTCGACCTCACTGTCGGTCATCGGCAGCAGATGGATGCCGAGCCCCCACCGCTCCCCCATGCGGGCGATCACGTGGGTCGGCGTCAGCCCCTCGCGCAGCCAGCCGGTGCGGGCGAGGTGGGTGCCCAGGTCGAGGTCGCCGAGCGTGAACCACGGCCAGCCGGCGCCCCACGCCTGGAGTTCCTCGTTGACGCGTTCGGTGTCGCCCGCGCGGCCCCACCCGCGCTCGGTGTCGTTCACCCCGGCGAGAGCGTAGGTGATCGAGTCGACGTCGGGCTGCAGACGAACCCCGGAGAGCCACAGGTCGTCGCCGGTGTTGACGACGACGGTCGCCTCGGGCGCGCCAAGCCGGCGCAGCGCGGCGCGAACGCCGAGAGTGAACTTCGACCCCCCGACTCCACCGGCGAGAACCACGACACGGGGCTGGGGAGGACGCATTGGTTCAGTCTTTCACCCTGTGGAGGGACGTGAGAATGTTCACATCTTCCCTCCGACGGAGGTGAGCGCGACTGCCATCACCCGAGTGACAGATCTCCTCTCCTCTCGTGACGCCGGGGCGGCGATCGCCCGTATCGAGCAGCAGGTGGCCGAGGCGCAGGTGCGTGCCGCGCAGGCGCAGCAGGTGCAGGTGGGCATCGGCCTGGAGCAGTGTTGACTCAACTATCAGGCGGCAACTGGGTCGTCGTGAAGAGGATCCCGTGAGCAGTCAACTCGGTTGCCAGATCTGCCTGACCCACTCTGGAAAGCCTTATCAACCCAGGTTTGTCCTGGCCACTTCGCCGTCGGATCTTCTGTACAGATGCGATTTCTGTGCAACATGGTGGATAGGCACACAGCGGTACCAAAACCCGGTGACAGCAAGCGAAGCTCAAGAAGCATTCCCGGAGGCCTTCGAAAATGACCGATAATCCTCGAAACGTGCTTGAGATCGCCCTGGTGCGAGGGCGCGAGAATCTCTTGAACATGCAGACAATCCTTTGGGTTTTCGCATCGAGCACCATCTACGTTCCGAGCGGAACCGAACCCGGTGAAAACATGACGAATTTCCAGCCGGTTCTATTCGAACGCGACGGTACCCAAATGGTGGCCTGCTACTCAGAGCTGGATCGGGGTAACGGAATTCAAGATCTCGCCCCCTACATGGTGACGATGACTGGACTGAAACTCCTCACCGGCGTCCCAAGCGATCAGGGTATCGTCCTGAACGCGGGCTCCACGATCGGTTTCGATATCGCACCTAAGGGCATCTCTGCTATTCGAACCGAGATTGGCGTGTGACGGGCACGATTCCGCGCTAATTCAGTTTTCGACGCCGCGAGCCGAACGTGCCGGCCGGTCCCGCGAAGACATTGGAAGGCCCCCGCACTCGGATCAGCATGTGACTTAGCCAGCTCCATTTACTTCCTAGCCGTCACGAACGTGGCCCGGATGGCGCGGCGATTATCTCGACCATCAAACGTAGACGTGCGTTATCTGAGAGCTGAAGTGCGCGAGATAACCTTCGAAGAACTTTGCGGCATCCTCCGCGAGGAGTTCGGTTCGGCTCCCGTGTCCAGCCCCGATCACCCGCACGTCGGCGACGGGGACCCTGTCCTGGGCACTCTCGTCCTCGTGAACGAGAGATTGACCGGATTTGCCGTCGGGACGCAGGAGCGCGGACAGTGGGCCGAACTCGCGCGGTTCGATTCGGAATCGGACGCGTGCGCCTTTGCGCTGGATTCGATTCGTAAAAGCCGCCGACCGGGTGCGCGTCTCGGTGCAGCGGAAAGAGCCGCATCCGAACGGATCACCCGCGAAACGGATGAAGCCCTGCGACGTTCGCTCGGCTTGTAGGCACGTCCGCCAGCACACAAAGGGAAGGAGGAGCCGCCGATGCCCGATGCTGCCGAGGCCGCGCGAAGGTTCTTGAGCGCTCTCGAGAAGTTGCCCGCTCACACCGGGATCGTCTTCCACGGCCTCCCGTACATCCCCCAGCTCGCACCTGCCCGGTGGACCCGAGGCGTCACCGCCACGAGCAAGGACCCGCGCATCGCGACCGAAAACCTCTCGAACCCCGCGATCGCCGCCATCGTTAGCCGCACAGGACTCGAGATCGCGGCCTTCTCCGCCCACCCCGCGGAGCAGGAGGTCGTCCTGCCTCCCGAGTCGTCCTTCTCGAGGTCGCGCGCATCAGTCTCCCCGACGGCCGTCCCGTGGTGATCGTCGAACAACTCGCCGAGCACGATCCGACCTGCGACCTCCCGCCGACTCTCAACGACCTGATTACTCTGGCGAACGACGTAGTGAGGTCGGCGCAAGCCCTCGAGCCGGCACCGGTCACCACCCCGGGTAGATTCGTCGAACCACTCTTCTTCCTCGACGACCGCGCCGCAGAGAACTCGAGCACCTCCTGAGCGAGGTGGACGGCGCGCCACCGCAGAGCACAACGCCGAGGGAGCGGTGGGTTGGCTCGGTGAGCTCAGGGAAGGACGAAGCATGACCCTCGACACCGCCCTCACCGCCTACATCTGGGCCGACGACTCCGCCATCCCCGGCCGGCATCCCGAGGCCGTCCCCGATCGAGCCCTTCGCACCCACGTCGAGGGCCTGATCGACCGGATGGATGCCGTCACCCCCGGCGACGACGCGACAGACCTGGCCGCGTGGGCTGACCGCACCGTCCGCGCGCTCGTCGCAGAGCGCGATGACGTGGGCGAAGCCGGCATCCGGGAACTCTCCGCTCTCCTCAGCTGGACGTGGCGCTGATCTCAGACCTGACCACGCGGGCACGGCTGCCACGTCGCGCGACGGCGCCGAGGTGCCATCGACATCGGCCACCACGCCACGAGTCTCGAGAACAGCGGCGAGAAGGTGGACGGCGCGGGGCGTGCGGGGAGCATGACTCCAGCCTTCCGGCCGCACCTGCCCCGCGCATCATCGCGAAGGACGAAACGTATCCATCGCGAGGATGATCCCTACTGCGCGAGCAGCGTCGGATCCAGCGCCTCCGCGGCTGCCTTCGCCGCGACCGGCAGCGCCTCGAGCACGCGGTCGAGGGCGACGTCGTCGTGCGCCGCGGTGAGGAACCACGCTTCGAACACGCTCGGCGGCAGCGAGACACCGGCATCCAGCATCGCGTGGAAGAACGGGGCGTACCGGTACGACTGCTGCGTGAGGGCCGTGGCGTAGTCGCGGGGCACCTCGGGCAAGAAGGCGACGCCGAACAGCGATCCCGCGCGCGGCACGGCGTGCACGACGCCCTCGGCGGTCAGGGCGTCGTCGAGCGCGTCGGCGATGCGCGCGGCCGACGCATCGACCGCGGCGTACACCTCGGGCGTCGCCAGGCGCAGCGTCGCGAGGCCCGCGGCGACGGAGAGCGGGTTCCCCGACAGCGTGCCCGCCTGGTACACCGGGCCCAGCGGCGCGAGGTGGTCCATGATCTCGGCGCGACCGGCGAGGGCCGCGAGCGGCATCCCTCCGCCGATGACCTTGCCGTACGTGAGGATGTCGGGCAGGTACCGCTCGCCCCGCGAGGCCTGCAAGCCCCAGAACCCGGCGGGGTGCACGCGGAACCCGGTGAGCACCTCGTCCATGATCAGCAGCGACCCGTTGGCGTGCGCGATGTCGGCGAGCGCGGCGTTGAAGCCGGGCAGCGGCGGCACCACGCCCATGTTCGCCGAGGCGGCCTCGACGATGATCGCGGCGATGTTCTCGCCGTGCACGGCGAACACCTCGCGCACCGCGTCGAGGTCGTTGTAGGGCAGCACGAGCGTCTGCGCGGCAATCGGCGCGGGAACGCCCGCCGAGCCGGGTAGGGCGAGCGTCGCGACGCCCGAGCCGGCGGCGGCCAGCAGGCCGTCGGAGTGGCCGTGGTAGTGCCCCGCGAACTTGATGAGCAGGTCACGACCGGTCACCCCGCGCGCGAGGCGGATCGCCGTCATCGTCGCCTCGGTGCCGGTCGACACCAGGCGCACCTTCTCGATCGGCTTCAGGTCGCCCACCTGCACGCGCTGCGCGACGAGGTCGGCCAGCTCCACCTCTGCCCCCGTGGGAGCGCCGAAGGACAGACCCCGGGATGCCGCCGACTGCACCGCCCCGACCACCTCGGGGTGCGCGTGGCCGAGAAGTGCCGGTCCCCACGAGGCGACCAGGTCGACGTACTCGCGACCCGCGGCATCCGTGATCCGAGGTCCCGAGGCGGACTGGACGAACCGCGGCGTGCCGCCGACGGACCCGTACGCGCGGACGGGCGAGTTGACGCCGCCCGGGATGACGTCCTTGGCGCGGGCGAACCACTGGTCGTTGAGATCGGTCATGGCATCCATTCTTCCGGGCGCGCGCGGGTATCGGCTCCGCGTAGGGCGCACTCACCCGCGTGAGTCACGGGGATCCGTCGCCTCCGAGGTGATCGAGGCGACACATACCCACCGGGCGAGGAATCGGGCTTACAGCTCCTCGCGGAGCCAGCGGGCGGCCTCGAGGGCCCAGTACGTCAGGATCGCGTCGGCGCCGGCGCGACGGATGCCGAGCAGGCTCTCGAGGATCGCACCGCGCCGGTCGATCCAGCCGTGGGCCGCAGCCGCCTCGACCATCGCGTACTCGCCCGACACCTGGTACGCCCACACGGGGACGTCGACCGAGGCCTTCACGTCGGCGAGCACGTCGAGGTACGGCAGCGCCGGCTTGACCATGACCACGTCGGCACCCTCTTCGACGTCCAGGAGCGCTTCGCGCACGCCCTCGCGGCCGTTGCCGGGGTCGAGCTGGTACGAGCGACGGTCGCCCTTCAGCTGCGAGTCGACGGCCTCGCGGAAGGGGCCGTAGAAGGCACCGGCGTACTTGGCGGAATAAGCCAGGATCAGCGTGTCGGTGAAGCCCTCGGCATCCAGCGCCTCGCGCACCGCACCGACCTGGCCGTCCATCATCCCCGACAGGCCGAGCATCGCCGAGCCGGCGCGCGCCTGCGCCAGGCCCATCGCCGTGTAGCGCTCGAGGGTGGCGTCGTTGTCGACGCTGCCGTCGGCCTGCAGGACTCCGCAGTGACCGTGGTCGGTGAACTCGTCCAGGCACAGGTCGGTCTGCACGACCAGCGCGTCGCCCACCTCGGCCACGACCGCCTCGGTGGCGCGGTTCAGGATGCCGTTCGGATCGTCGGCGCCCGACCCCACCGCGTCGCGCACCTCGGGCACGCCGAACAGCATGACCCCGCCGATGCGCTGTTCGGCGGCCTCGGCGACCGCACGACGCAGTGAGTCCATCGAGTGCTGCACGATCCCCGGCATCGATCCGATCGGGCTCGGCTCGGTGATGCCCTCGCGCACGAACATCGGCAGCACCAGCTGCGACGGCACGAGGTGCGTCTCGCGGGCGAGGCGACGGACGGCGGGGGTGCGGCGCAGGCGCCGCGGGCGGTGCTCGGGGAAGCTCATGGGGTCGATTCGTCGATGGAGAGGGGGAAGCGGGCGACCGCGTCGATGAGGGAGTCGACGGTCTGGGTCTCGGCCACGACGTCGACGCCGAGTCCGGCGCGCTTGGCGTCTTTCGCGGTGCGCGGGCCGATGGCGGCGATGACGGTGGATGCCGGGATCTCGGGGAACTGCTCCACCACCTGCTCGGCGACCGAACCGCTGGTCACGAGGATGGCGTTGATGCGGCCCGAGTGCACGTCGGTGGCGATCTTGTCGGTCACCGGGACGCCGACCGTGCGATAGGCGACGACGCTGCGCACGTCGTGACCGGCCTCGATGAGCAGCCGCGTCAGCACGGGCTTGGCGATCTCGCTGCGCAGGGTCAGCACCTTGCGGGGCTGCGTCTCGAGCGCGATCATCTGCTCGGCCATGCCCTGGGCGGAGTTGTCGCGCTCGGGCACGAGGTCGACGCGGTAGCCGACGGCCTGCATCGCCGCCGCCGTGGTCTCGCCCACGACCGCGACCTTCGTCTCGGCGGGGATCTCGGCCTTGTACGCGTAGAGGACGTCGACGGTGGTGGCGCTGGTGAGCGTGAGCCAGTCGAACGCGCCCGCGGCCAGGTCGGCGAGGGCCTCGTCGAGGGTCGCCTGATCGTTCGTCGGCGCGAAGTTGATCAGCGGCGCGATGACCGGAACGGCCCCGAGCTGCCGCAGGCGCGCGGCGACGCCGTCGCCCCAGGGACCCCCGCGCGGCACGAGGACGCGCCGCCCCGCGAGGGGCTTGGGCACGCTGCCCGTGGTCGGGTTCGGCGTGTGCCAGTGGCCTTCATTCATGTGGTCGACTCTCGTGGTACCAGGTCGGCCGCCCCGCGTTCGAGCAACCGACGCGCGGCTTCTCGGCCCGCTCGCGTCGCTCGCGCGATCGGCCCCCCGTCGTCGGCAGCATTCGCCCCATTGCCACTGCCCGTTTCCCCACCATACCCCGGGGACAGACGCACGGTCCGGTCTATTCCGATCCGCTGGCTCCCGTCGAGGGCGTAGACGACCGCCCGCAGGCGCAGATCACCGTCGACCAGCGCGGCGTGGGTGCCCACGGGCGCGCTGCATCCGGCATCCAGGGCATTGAGGACGACGCGCTCGGCGGTGATCGCCACGCGCGTTTCCTCGTCGTCGAGCGCGGCGAGGGCCGCGTGGATCTCGTGGGCGATGTCGTCCCGGGTCTCGACCGCGAGGGAACCCTGGCCCGGCGCCGTCGGCCACTCGGCCAGCCCCAGCGCCTCGGCGTGCAGGCCGCCCAGGTCGCCGCCCAGGCGCGAGATGCCCGCGGCGGCGAGGATGACGGCATCCAGTTCTCCCTCGCGCACGCGCGCGAGCCGCGAGTCGACGTTGCCGCGGATGTCGCGGATGTCGAGGCGCGGGTTGTGGCGACGGGCCTGCGCGATACGACGCGGAGAACCCGTTCCCACGCGCGAACCCGGCGCGAGGGCTCCCAGCGGCGTGCCATCGCGGGTGACGACGACGTCGCGCGCGTCCTCGCGGGGCGGGGTCGCGGCGATCACCAGGCCCTCCGGCTGCACCGTCGGCAGGTCTTTGAGCGAGTGCACGAGGAAGTCGCAGCGGTCGGCGGCGAGCGCCTCGCGCAGACCGTTCGCGAACACGCCGCGCCCGCCCAGCTGCGACAGCGACGCGCGGTTGACGTCGCCCTCGGACACGATCGGCACCAGTTCGACCGGACGACCGGATGCCGCGGCGACCGCGTCGGCCACCATCTGCGACTGCGCCATCGCCAGGGTGCTGCGACGCGTACCGAGCCGCAGAGGCGCCGTCACTGGAGGATCTCGGGGATCTCGTCGAGCGTGACGAGACGGCCGGTGTAGAACGGCACCTCCTCGCGCACGTGGCGTCGGGCCTCGGTATAGCGCAGGTCGCGCATCATGTCGACGAGGTCGGTGAGGACGTCGGACTCCATCGGCAGCAGCCACTCGTAGTCGCCGAGGGCGAAGGATGCCACGGTGTTCGCGATCACGCCGCGGTACTCGGAGCCCTTCTTGCCGTGCTCGATGAGCATGTCGCGGCGCTCGGCCTCGGGCAGCAGGTACCACTCGTAGCTGCGCACGAAGGGGTACAGGCACAGCCACTGCTTCGCGTCGATGCCGCGCAGGAAGCCGGGAACGTGCGAGCGGTTGAACTCGGCGTCGCGGTGCACGCCCATCGCGTTCCACGTCGGCAGCAGGTTCTTGAGCACCTCGGTGCGGCGCAGGCGCCGCAGGTCGCGCTGGAGCGCCTGGGGGTCTTCGCCGTAGAGCCAGACCATCAGGTCGGCGTCGGCGCGCAGACCGCTGACGTCGTAGAACCCGCGGACGGTGACGCCGTCGGCCTCGATCAGCGAGACGAGGTCGGCGAGCTCGGTCGCCTCGGAGGCGGTGACGGGGTTCTCGGGATCGCGGCGGAAGACCGCCCACAGCGTGTACACGGAAGAGGAGCTGTCATCGGACATGACTCCTAGTCTCGTCCGGTCGCCGCGACGGGCCAAACCGGTTGACTCGCCGCCGAACCACCCCTCGCGTCAGGAAAGGCACCCGGGCATGACGAAGCGGCCCGCCCCGGCGAGGGGGACGAGCCGCTCCGAGCCTTCTCAGCGCGTGTAGGCGCGGACGATGCCCCAGACGGCGACGCCCACGAGGGCGGCGACACCGGCGACGACCGCCGCGGCGGCGGCGGGGTTCTTCTGCGCCTTCGCGCGCACCTCGTGCACTTTGCGGTCGACGGTCTCGCTCGCGCGACGCGGGATGTTCGCCTTGACCTCGAGAGCCGCCAGAGCGGCCTTGAGCTCGGCGCGGGCCGACTCGACGGGGTCGGTGATCCCGAGCGGCACGGCCGTGCGGGGCACGGGGACGGGTCGATCAATACTCATCGCGGGCCTCCTTGACGATGCGGACGTCTTCGGCGATGGCCTTGCCGGGGTTCTCGCGGTTCGACAGCTTCTTGAACCGCAGGTAGCCCAGCAGCGCCAGGATCGCCGTGATCACCACCATCACGCCGAACACCACGAGCGCCGACAGCCACACGGGCCACCAGGACGACAGCCCCGCGATGACGAACGCGAAGAACACCGGAATGGCCCAGAAGAGCACGATCAGGGCGCCGACGAACCAGCCGGCGCCGATCCCGGCGTCCTTCGCCGTGCGCTGCGCCCACGCCTTCGCCCCGTTGATCTCGGCGACAACGAGGTTGCGCACGAGCTCGGGGATGTCGCCGATCAGCGTGAACAGACTGTCGTCGGAGCGATCGCGGAATCCGCGCGGAGTGGTCATGCGGTCAGCTCCCGGACGCGTCGGAAGCGCTCTGGGCGGCCTTCGCACGCGTGGTGGCGGTCTTCTCGGCGCGCTTGGCGTCGTCGACGGAGTCCTCGACCACGTCGGCGACCTCGTGGGCCGACTGCTTGGCGGCGCGTCCCGCGCGCTCGGCGCGCTCCTGCACGGTGCCGGACTGCGACGCGGCGCCCGTGACGGACTTCGCGCCCTTCCACACCACGCCGGGAACGGACTTGAGGGCCGAGACGCCGAACGCCTTGACCTTCTCGACCTGTCCCTGGACGACGGGCTGGTCCCAGACCTTCCCGGCCTGGGTCTTGATCTGCTCGTACCGCTGGCGGCCGGCGCGTGCTCCGAGCACGTAGCCCGCCACGAGTCCGACGACGAGTGCTGCTTTGCCCCTCATGGGGTCTCCTCACGCTCGATCGAGTGGGTCGAGTCTCACAGTAGTCATGTATGCCGTCTCGGGCATCCGCCCTTGACAGCGTGACGCAGACGGGCGACCCGTCCCGGTCAGCCGCGCCAGAGCGCCGCGCTGCGGACGCGGTCGGCTTCGTCGCGCGCGTCCGGGATCACCTGCGCGAGACCCGTGCCCGAGACCCAGGCCCCCGTGACGCCCAGACCGGGAACCGCGCGCACCGCACCGCGGGCGGCAGCCGTCACCGCGGCCCGACCGATGGTCGCCGCCGGCTGGGATTGCACGTACCGCGAACGGTGACTGTCTCTCAGAGCGGATGCCGACAACTCCACGCCCAGCATCGCCGAGGCCTCGGCGAGCGCGAGGCGGGCCGCGGCGGCGTCGTCGAGGGACGCGGTGGCGGGCTCTTCACCCTGCGCCCCGAACGACACGCGCACGACGTGGACGCCGGGCTCGGTGGCATCCCGCACCCACTCCCATTTGGCACTCGAGTGCGTCAGCGCCTTGGCGACGTGGCTGCCGGGCACGGTGAGCACACCGGTCCCCCGCGGGGCGGCGTCGAGCTCGGGCGCGTTCACCACGAGTGTCACCACTTCGACCACCGGGGCGACCGGTTCGCCCTCGTCGAGGCCCGGGACGACGGGAGCCAGCAGCGCCCGCGCCGGACCCTCGGGAAGGGCGACGACGACCGCGCGAGCGGCGATCGGATCGGCGTCGGCCGAGGTCGAGACGCTCCAGCCGTCGTCCGTGCGTTGCAGGCCCTCGGCGCGGACGCCCGGGCGCAGGTCGGCACCGGCGTCGATCAGTCCGGTCACGAGCGCGTCGACCAGGCGCGACATGCCACCCGCGATCCCCTCGACCGCTCCACCGGGCGCGGGCGCCTGGGGAGCCGCACCCGCGGCGACCGGGACGTCCGAGGCCGGGGCGTCGGCGGGACGCGTCGAGGCGCGTCGCGCGCGCAGCTCGGCCACGGCCCCGGTCAGCGACCCGGTGCGCGTCAGCGCCGCGTTCAGGCCCGGGGCGGCTAGGTCGACGTCGATGTCGTCGGGCCGCGCCGAGTAGACGCCGCTGGTCACCGGGGCGACCAGGCGATCGAGCACGCGCGCGCCCAGGCGCGAGCGCACGAGCTTTCCGAGGCTCAGCGTGTGGCCGATGGTCAGCGGCGGCCGCAGGCGGTCGACGTAGGCGCGCCATGCACCCGACCAGCCGATGATGCGGCGCACGGCGGGGTCGAAGGGATTGTCCGGGATGCCGAGCACCCCGCCCTTCGGCAGGGGCGCCGCACCGACCCCGGGGACGCCCGCGACCCACGCTCCCGCGGGGTTCGGGGTCACGACGGCGTCGGCCAGGCCGAGCTCGCCGAGGAGGCCGCGCACGATGCCGCCGCGGGTCGCGTAGCTCTCGGCGCCCACGTCGAGGACGATGCCGCCGACCTCGGCCGTGCGCAGGACGCCGCCGAACACGTCGGACGCCTCGAGCACGGTCACCTGCAGGCCCACCTTGGCGCACTCGCGCGCGGCGATCAGGCCCGAGACCCCGCCGCCGACGACGACGACACGGGTCTCGTGCGCGTGCTGGATCAGGCGGTCGAGGGGCTCGCTCACTCGCCCTCCCCGTGGACGTGCGCCACGATGCGCGTCAGCTGGTCGGGATCGGTGTCGGGCGGAACGCCGTGGCCGAGGTTGAGCACGTGCGCGCGCGCCGCTCGACCGCGGGCGAGCACGTCGTCGACGTGGGCTCGCAGCACCGGCCACGGGGCGCCCAGCAGCGCGGGGTCGATGTTGCCCTGCAGGGTCGTGTCGGGGCCGACGATCGCCGCGGCCTCGTCGAGCGGCATCCGCCAGTCCACTCCCACCGCGTCGGCGAGCCCGCCCAGGCGCATCTCGTCGAGGAAGGCGCCGGTGCCCACGCCGAAGTGGATGCGGGGAACCTCGATGCCCTCGAGCGCCGCGGTCGAGTGCGGCGCGATGAACTCGCGGAACGTCGCCGTCGACAACGACCCGGCCCACGAGTCGAACAGCTGCACGGCCTGGGCGCCGCCCTCGATCTGGGCGTCGAGGAACGCGCGCGACACCTTCGCCAGCCAGCCGGCCAGGCGGTGCCACGACTGCGGGTCGGCGTGCATCATGCCGCGGGCGCGCAGGTGCTCCTTGGACGGGCCGCCCTCGACCAGATACGCCGCGAGGGTGAAGGGGGCGCCGGCGAAACCGATCAGCGGCACCCGGTCGCTCAGCTCCGCGGTCACGCGGCGAGCGGCCTCGCGCACGGGCTCTGCGGCCGCGGCGACCTCGGCCGGGTCGATCGCCGTGACGCGGGCCACGTCGTCGGCCGTGCGCACGGGGTCGGCGAACACCGGACCGCGACCGGGTTCGATGACGACGTCGACACCGGCCAGACGCAACGGCACGACGATGTCGCTGAAGAAGATCGCGGCATCCACGTCGTGACGACGGATGGGCTGCAGCGTGATCTCGGCGGCGAGATCGGGGGTCAGGCACGCGTCGAGCATGCGCGTGCCCACGCGCAGCTCGCGGTACTCGGGGAGCGAGCGCCCCGCCTGCCGCATGAACCACACCGGCTGACGCTCGGGGCGGTCGCCTCGGAGGGCGCGGAGAAGGGGAGCGTCGAGGGAGGCCATGGCATCCATCCTCCCATCCGCGTCCTGTGAGACAGGAGGGGCGGCACCGTCCCGAGCCGTCGGAGAACGGATGCCTTGATGTCGAAGGGCCGCCCGGAATACCCCGAGGTGGCCGGGCGTAGAATATGAGCGTGTTGTTGTGCGTCAGCGCGAGTCACAAGACCGCGCCCTTCGAGCTCCTCGAGCGGCTCAGCGTACCCCGCACCCCCGTCGCCCCCCTGATCGCCGAGCACGACGAGTGCGTGCAGGGCGCCGTCGTCGTCGCCACGTGCAACCGCTTCGAGGCCTACGTCGACATGGACGAGCCCGTCACCGCCGCCGTGGCCCTGGGCATCGATGCCACGCTCTCGGCCATCGAGGCCGCCACCGGCGTCCCCGCCGCCGAGCTCGAGGGCTCGTACACCGTGCTGGGCGGCGACGACGTGGCCGAGCACCTGTTCTCGGTGGCATCCGGTCTCGAATCCGTCGTCGTCGGCGAGGGCGAGATCGCCGGCCAGGTGCGTCGCGCGCTGACCGAGTCGCGTCAGCTGGGCACGACCTCGGCCGAGCTCGAGCGCCTCTTCCAGCGCGCCTCCGAGGCGCAGCGCGGCGTCAAGAACTCCACCGCCATCGGCCGCGCGGGCCGCTCGCTCGTGCGCCTGGGCCTCGAACTGGCCGACAGCCGCATCGCCGACTGGTCCACGCAGCGCGTGCTGCTGGTGGGCACCGGTGCGTACGCCGCCGCCACGGTCGCCGCGCTCCGCGACCAGGGCGCCGAGGACATCTCGGTGCACTCCCCCTCGGGCCGCGCGGCGAAGTTCGCCGCCAAGCACGGCCTGCGCGCGGTGTCGGCCGAGACCTTCCCCGCCGCCGTGGCGCACGCCGACCTCGTGATCACCTGCACCACGAGCGAGAACCACGTCGTCAGCGCCGCGACCTACGCCGCGGGACGCACGGGTTCCGAGACGACGGCCGCGGCCGGCTGCCCGGTCGACCACACCGGACGCCGCCTGATCATCGACCTGGGCCTGCCCCGCAACGTCGACCCCGACGTCGCGACCGTCCCGGGCGTCGACCTGCTCGACCTCGAGACCATCCGCCTGCACGCCCCGCTCGAGGAGCTGCAGGCGACCGACGCGGCGCGCGACCTCGTGCGCGACGCCGCCAAGCGCTTCGCCTCGGTCGGCGAGCGCAAGAACATCACCCCCGCGGTCGTGGCGCTGCGCGCCCACGTCTTCGGCGTTCTCGACACCGAGGTGGCCCGCGTGCGCGCCCGCGGCGACGAGGGCGGGCAGACCGAGCAGGCGCTGCGCCACCTGGTCGGCGTGCTGCTGCACACCCCCACGACGCGCGCGCACGAGCTGGCCGAGTCAGGTCGCGCCGACGACTACATCGACGCGCTGTCCGCGCTGTTCGGCATCGAGGTCGCGGACCCCGCCGCCCCCGCGCTCCCGCGCGACATCGCCGACGCCGGCTGAGCGGGCGTCGCGCGGTCGCCCCGCCGCGTCGTGCCGACCCGCGAGACTGCACCCCGCTGACGACTCGGCGACAGGATGTCGCCGACTTGTC
>NZ_QAJB01000204.1:3032-10789 GCF_003061325.1 Microbacterium sp. HMWF026 | reverse complement strand
GGCTCGGTCTGGGCATCGCCCTGGGCCTGGCGAGCCTGGCGGTCGTCGGCACGGGCCTGCCGCGCATCGTCGCCGTGGCCGCCGTGATCCTGATCGGCGTGCTGCTCGCGGGGGTTCGTGCGCTGGGGGTCGGGCGCGACTGGGTCGCGATCGCCGGACTCTTCGTGCTGCTGCTGGGCGGCGCGGACCCGGACGGCTACTCGAGCTCGTACCTCATCACGATGGCCTTCGGCGTCGTGGTCGGTGTCGTCGTCAACCTCGTCGTCGTCCCTCCGCTGCGGGTGGGCCGCGCCGACGACCGGCTCACGGCGCTCCGCGACGACGTCGGCGCGGCTCTGCACGGCATCGCGGACGCGCTCGCGGGGCGCCGTTTCGCGCCCGAGGTCGGCGATGCGGCGACCGCGTCGCTCACCGCGACCTTGGCCGAGGTGCGTGAAGAGGTCGATCTGGCCGACGAGAGCCGGCGGTACAACCCGCGCGGTCGGCGGCTGCAGGCCCCCCGCGACCTCAACCGGCGGCGCCTGGACGCCCTCACCGGGATCGCCGAGGCCACGCGCGAACTCTCGGCCGCGCTCGCCCGGCTGACCGCGGACCCGGTCGTCGACACCCGACTGCCCTCCGCGACGCGCCGGTCGCTCGCCGACGCCGTCGGGGCCGTCGCCCGGTTGGTCACGGCGCCGCCCTCGCCCGAGGCGACCGCGCGGCCCCTCGGCGAGGCCGAGGCGGCACTCGCCGACTACACCGGCCGCCTGCGCCACCTCTCGGTCGACGACGAGCCCCTCGACGCGTGGGAGGCGGCGGTGAGTCTGCGCCGCGTGATCGCGGCGTGCGGGCCGTTCTCGGACCCGGATGCCGCTACCGCGACGCGGTGAGGGAGTTCGCGTCGCGACGCGCCGACGTCAGCGACCCGCGCACGCGGCGTCGAGGGCCCGCTCCAGGGCCGCCGCGGTCGCGATGCGGGACGCGGACGGCACCGCCGCGAGGAAGCCGCCGACGAAGGTGTCGCCGAGACCGATCGTGGTGGGGTCGGCCGTGGTCACCACGTGTGCGGCGACGCCCGCGGCCGACAGCGCGGCCTCGGCTGCGGCGACGATCTCCGACCCGCGCGGGTGGCGCGGCAGCCGCGCGGTGTTGTCCAGATCGGCGGCCGTGCAGCCGTCTCCGAGGCGGTACCGCGTCGCCGCTGTGCCGACGGCGCTGATGAGCGCCGCGCGGTGACGCTGCGCGTCCGGGCCGACCGCGATCGCCCAGTACTTCGTGTGCACGACGAGGGCGCGCGCGGGGATGAGCAGCTGGACGGCGGACAGGGCCGCGACGACGTCGTCCGCGTCGAGCAGGTCGACGGGGCGATCCAGGTACTCCTGCAGCTCGTCCTCGTTCATGCCGTACACGTCGATGCGCTCGAGCAGCCGCTCCCGCACCAGGGAGGACAGCTCCCGGCGGTAGAACCCGGCGTCCTCGTAATAGACGAGGGCGTCGGCGGGCAGGTGCCGCATCGCCGCGACCAGGTCGCTCAGCCGATGCTCGAGCAGGTCGGCATCCTGCATCGTGTTGAACCCCGACACCAGGAACGCCGACGCCTGCGCGAGGGCCGCCCCCAGATCGGCGGCGATCGCCATCTCGCGGTTGGGGGCGTCGTTCGCGAAGATGACGCGGTTGGACGAGGGCGCCGTCACCGCGGCGTCGGCCAGACGGACGGTCGTCCCCTCGGGATACTGCACGATCAGGTGCGGATCGAGGGTGTCGCGGGTCGCCGACGACACCACGCGCATCGAGCGCGGCAGCAACCGCCGCACGTTGTCGTCGATGCTCACCAGGTGCTGCACGGTCGGCACGCCGATGCGGTCGAGGGCGATACCGGCGCGCACCCCCGTCCCCCCGAGCGTGATCCGCGTGTCGAAGTGCCCCGCGAAGGCCTCGACGATCTCGCTCGACAGGACGAAGCGCTCGCCTCCCCCGCCCGCGGCGAGGAAGGCGAGCACCGTCACGACGAGCGCCCGCTCGTCGATGATCGGCGTCGTGGTGGTCAGCTCGTCCCGATGGATGCCGTACCCCCGCGCGAGGTCCGAGAGCACCTCGGCATCCCACCGGATCTCGTAGTCGACGGTCCCGCCGAGCCCGAGGACGAGGTCTCCCGCCATGACGCCTGTCACCGCCCGTTCAGTAGAGGTCGGCCTTGCCGGCGGCGCCGAACAGGTCGATCTTCTCGGCCGCGGTCACCTTCATCGCCGCGATGCACTCCGGCTGGATGGCGTTGGGCTCGCGGAGACGACGGTCGGTGCCCAGCACCTCGCGCATGCGGTCGTGGTACGCGACCTTGATGTCGCTCGAGATGTTGATCTTGTTGATGCCGAGCGACACGGCGCGGGACAGCTCGGCATCCGGGTTGCTGGAACCGCCGTGCAGGACGAGGGGGATGCCGACCGCCGCCTTGATCTGCTCGAGCAGGTCGTGGCGCAGCTCGGGGTTCTTCTCGGCGGGGTACAGCCCGTGCGAGGTGCCGATCGCGATGGCCAGGCTGTCGACACCGGTCTGCTCCACGAAGCGCACGGCGTCGTCGACGTTCGTGTAGATGATCTCGGCCGCGCCCGACTCGCCGTAGCTGTCGTTCGCGCCGATCGTGCCGAGCTCGCCCTCGACCTGGACCCCCACCGCGTGCGCCGCCTCGACGACCTTGCGCGTCAGGGCCACGTTCTGCTCGAACGGCTCGAGCGAGGCGTCGATCATGACCGAGGTGAAGCCCGCCTGGATGGCGGTGACGATCTGCTCGTACGTTCCGCCGTGGTCCCAGTGGATGGCCACGGGGACGCTCGAGCGGTGGGCGCGGGCGTGCATCGCGGGGATGAGGTCGGCGGTGATGTGCGAGACCTCGTCGGGGTGGACGGCGATGATGACCGGAGCGTTCTTCTCCTCGCTGATGTCCATGATCCCGGTGAACATCGCCCAGTCGCTGATGTTGAAGGCCGGGATGGCGAAGCTGTGGGCGTTCGCCACGTCGAGGATGGACTTGCCGGTGTAGAGCACGGATTTCTCCTTGTTCGGGGTGGGTAGGCGGGATCAGCTCTTCACCGAGCCGGCCGTCAGGCCGCTGATGAAGAAGCGTTGGAAGAAGAGGAAGAGGACCAGCACCGGGATCGAGCCGAGGATGCTCATCGCCATGATCTGGTTCCACTCGTACGAGTGCTGCCCCATGAGCAGCTGGATGCCGATCGGCACCGTGCGCATGTCGATCGTGCGGGTGAGCGTCAGGGCGAAGAGGAACTCGTTCCAGGCGATCATGAACGTGTAGATGCCGACCGAGACGATCCCGGGGATCGAGATGGGCACGAGCACGCGCCACAGGGCGGTGAAGGAGCCGGCGCCGTCGACGCGGACGGCCTCGTCGAGCTCCTTGGGCAGGGTGTTGAAGTACCCCGTCATCATGATGATCGCGTAGGGCAGCGTGAACACCATGTAGGTGAAGATCAGCCCCGGGTAGGTGTTGTACAGCCCCAGCCCCACCATCAGCCCGAAGTACGGGATGAGCAGCGTGATCGGGGGCACCGCCTGCACGCTCACGATGATGACGTTCACGATGCGCTTGCCCCGGAACTCGAAGCGGCTGAAGGCGTAGGCCGCCTGGATGGCGACGAGCAGGGTCAGGATCGTCACCGCGCCCGCCACGACGTAGCTGTTGATGAAGAAGCGCACCGTCTCGGGGTTGGTGAAGATCGACACGTACGCGTCGAACGAGAAGGTGTCGGTGATGAGCCGGGGCGGTAGCTCGAAGATCTGCGTGTTCGACTTGAACGAGCTCGACAGCATCCACAGCACGGGCCCGGCGGCGAAGACCGCTCCGAGCAGCAGGCCGATGAGGACGCCGGCCTTGGCCAGACGACGGCGCGTGCGACTGCTTGACGCGCGCCGGGGAGCGGGGGCCGCCGCGGTGCGCGGGCGTGCGGGGGTGGTCAGGGCCATGTCAGTCCCTCGCCTTCTGGTGACGGACGTAGAGCACCGCGATGATCATCGACATCGCCAGCACCAGCACCGCCGAGGTGGATGCCATCGAGAAGTCGTACTTCGCGAACGCGAGCTTGTAGGTGTAGGTGCTGAGCATCTCGGTGACGTCGATCGGACCGCCGCCGGTGGTGAGCCAGATGAGCGCGAACTGCTGGGAGGTCCAGATGAGGTCGAGCAGCACGAGGCTGACGATGATCGGCCGCAGCTGCGGGATGGTGACGTTCCAGAACCGCTGGGCGGGGCTGGCCCCGTCGACGGTGGCCGCCTCGTACAGATCGCTCGGAATGCCCTGCAGACCCGCGAGCAGGCTGACCATGAAGAAGGGGTAGCCGGCCCAGATGTTGATGAACGTGACCGTGCCGAGGGCCAGCGCGGGCGAGGCGAGCCATTCGATGTCGGTGTTCAACAGGAAGTTCACGATGCCGTTGGGGGCGAGGAGCATCCGCCACAGCACCGCGATCACGGCGACGGTGAAGAGCCACGGCAGGACGTAGAGGCCGCGGAAGATGGCCCGCGGGACCGCTCCGATGAGGCGACTGTTGAGCAGCATCGCGAAGGACAGCCCCAGCACGAGGTGCGCGGCGACGCTGGTGAGGGTGAAGAAGAGGGTGTTGCCGGTGGCCTTCCAGAAGCCGGCGTCGGTCAGGATGGCGACGTAGTTGTCGACGCCGACCACGTCGGGGCTCTTGTTCAGGATGACGTTGTCCTGGAACGAGTAGCCGATGACCATGACGATCGGGACGATCATCAGGACGAAGAGCAGGATCAGGGTGGGCGACAGGAAGACGTACGCCTCGCCCGCCTTGCGGAGCTGCCGGGTGCGGCGCGAGGCGGGCCGTCCGGTGACGATCACCTCGGTGTCGGGGGGAGTCAGGGTGCGCATGGTCATGGTGTGCGGCTTTCGTTGAGCGGGATGCCGCACCACCCGCGGGGCGGTGCGGCATCCCGGATCACTGTCGGATCAGAACTCCGACGTCCATTCGTCCTGCGTCTTCTTCAGCGCGTCGCTCAGCGGCTGCTGCCCGTCGAGCGCGGACTGGAACTGCTCGCCGAACTGGCGCATGAGCTCCTCGGCGACGGGGAGGCCGGTGAACTCGTTCGCCGGGTACCCCTTCTTGTAGATGTCGAAGGCCGTCTTGAACAGCTCGTCGTCCTCGACGAACGTGGGCACGCTCTCGGTGTTGCCCGGGAAGGCCTTGGCCATCGTGGACAGCTCGCTGTTGACGTCCTTGCTCATCAGGAACTGCACGAGCTTGAAGGCGGCGTCCTTGTGCTCGGAGTTCTCGGCCACGCCGATGCCCCACGCGGCGTAGGGGATGCCGCGCTCACCCGAGAAGCCGTCCTCGGCCGGGATGGCCGAGATCGAGAACTTCAGGTCGGGGTTGGACTCGCGGATCAGGTTGATGTGGGCGAGGGAGTCGATCATCATGCCGACGCGGCCGTTGGTGAACTCCTCGACCTTGTCCTGCTCCTTCATGGTGAAGGACCCGGGGGCGATGACGCCGTCATCCCACAGCTGCTGGATGTAATCCGTCGCGGACTGCACGTCGTCGTTGGTCAGGTCGGGCTGGCCGTCGGCGAGCATCGACCCACCCGAGGCCCAGACCCACGACATGACGTCGTTCTGCACGCCGTTCGGGGCTTCGAGCGACAGCGGGAGGACCCAGCCCGAGACGTCGCCGCCCAGCGCCTTGATCTTCTTCGCCGCGTCGGCGAACTCGGTCCGGGTGGACGGCGGGGTCGTGACCCCTGCCTGGGCGAGCAGCCCGTCGTTGGTGAACATCGGGTAGACGAAGTTGACGACGGGGATCATGTAGGTGCTGCCGTCGACCTTGATCTGGCTGGCCAGCTGACTCTCGTCGTAGCCGGAGTCGCTCATGAGCTGCGACAGGTCGGCGATGACCCCCTGCTTGGCGAAGTCGCTCACCCACGCGCCGTCCAGACCGACGACGTCGGGCATCGTGCCCGAGGCCGCCCCGGCGAACAGCTGCTCCTTCGTCGAGGCATACGGGCCGCTCACCAGGTCGACCTTGATGCCCGGGTTCTCCTGCTCGAACTGGTCCATCAGTCCGCGGAACGCGCCGTCGCCGAGTTCCGGCTCCCACCACTGCGCGAATTCGATCGTGACGTCCCCGTCGGCCGAGGTGGCGGAGCTGTTCGACGAGCACCCCGCCATCGCCAGGAGGGTCGTGGCCGCTGCCGCGATACCGACGAGCTTGATGGCGTTCCGACGCCGGCGCCCGCTGTTGTCCATCGTTTCTCCTCGTTGAGATCTGCTGCATTTCGCGCTGTTCTGCGCTGTTTTGCATCTTTGAGCACGAGTATGCGCCGTTCTGCGGGGCAGGTCAAGCAGACGATGCGGATTCGTGACAATTTCTGCCCGCTGTCGCCGTTTCGCGCGCGCAACTACCGATGTATCTGCCGTCCGATGCCGTTTTACCGACCGTTTTGCGGCGATTGTTGCATCACTGTGCTAGAGATGACGGCATGGACGGAACCACAGCCACGACGAAGAGGCGTTTGCCGGCCGGTCGCAAGGCGGAGCTGGCCGCCTACGTCGCCGACACCGGGCAGGTGACGGTGGTGGACCTCGCCTCGCACTTCGGAGTGTCGATCGACACGGTGCGGCGCGACCTCGATCAGCTCGACCGCGAGGGCATCGTCGTCCGCACGCACGGCGGTGCCGTCAGCGCCATGTCGGTACCGGGGCGCGACCGCGGACTCGACGTGAGACTGCAGATGCAGACCGCCGAGAAGGAGCGCATCGCCGCCCTCGCCGTGGATCTCGTCGAAGACGGTTCCGTCCTCATGCTCAACGCCGGGACGACGACGCTCGCGGTCGCCCGCGCCCTGCGCAACCACCGCGACCTCACGATCGCGACGAACAACCTGCGCATCCCCGCCGAGATCTCGCCGTCGGTCTTCCGCGACCTCTTCATCTTCGGCGGGGCCGTGCGCACCATCACGCAGGCCACGACCGGGCCGGTGACCCTCGCCACCAACTCCCACGCACCCGACGTCGACATCCGCGCCGACTACGCGCTGATCGCCGTCGGCGCGGTGGACGGCTCGGGATTCTCGACCAGCAACCTCGGCGACGCGACGATGATGACCGAGATGATCCAGAAGGCCGATCGCATCGCGATCCTCGCCGACTCCACCAAGCTCGACCGGCGCCTGTTCGCGCAGATCGCGCCGCTCGAGAAGGCCGACTACCTCATCACGGACGCCCCGCCGCCGCCCGCGCTGGCCGAGGCGCTGGCCGAGGCCGGGGTCGCCGTCCTCACCCCCTGAGCTGTTTCAGTCGCGCTCCAGCGGTACTCGCAGGATCTCGTCGGTGTCTCCCCCACCGCGGTCGGTGTCGCTCGTGACGACCCAGAGGCTCCCGTCCGGCGCGGCGGCGACGTCGCGCAGCCGTCCGAACTCGCCGACGAAGAACTCCTCGGCGGCGGACGGATCGCCCGTGGGCACCACGCGCACACGCTCCCCGCGCAGGTTCGCGATGACCACCGCGCCGTCCACCACCGCCAGACCGCTGGGGCTCGCCTCGGCCGGAGCCCACTGCTGCACGGGGTCGACGAATGCCTCGCGCCCACCGATGCCCTCGACCTCGGGCCAGCCGTAGTTCGCCCCGGGCTCGATCACGTTCAGCTCGTCCCACGTGTTCTGGCCGAACTCCGACGCGTACATCGTGCCCGCGGCATCCCACCCGATCCCCTGCGGGTTGCGATGGCCGAGGCTCCAGACGGGAGAGCCGG